>CAZUNC010000082.1:0-10105 GCA_964621475.1 uncultured Defluviitaleaceae bacterium
CCAGGATGTATAGATTGTGGCTGCCACGCTTGATCTTGGCCAGCTCATAGGCCAGTTTTACGCGCTGCGCCTCACCGCCCGACAGTGTCGTAGAGTTCTGCCCGAGCTTGATGTATCCGAGGCCGAGCTCATTCATGATCGAGAGCTTGTGCTTGATGTATTTGTTCTCCTCAAAGAACGACACGCCCTCCTCGACGGTCATGTCCAGCACCTCAGATAGGTCTTTGCCCTTGTACTTGATTTCAAGCCCCTCTTGAGAAAAGCGCGAGCCCTTACATACAGGGCATATACTCTCGATATCCGCCATGAACTGTAGGTTCGTCACAATGATGCCGTCACCTGTGCAGTTCTCGCAACGCGCTCCGTTCGCGTGAGTGAGACTGAAGTCGAGCGCCCTGAACCCACGACTGATCGCCATCTCGGTCTCCGCGAACAGATCCCTGATCCTATCATACACCCCGACATATGTGACCGGGTTTGACTTGCTATTACGTCCGATCGGGCTCTGGTCTATGTTGATGACCTGGTTGATCTTATCTACACCCGAAACGAAATCATGCCTTCCGGATACGATACGTGAGGACTTCTTTAGTATTTCAAGCTCCTTAAACAGTGTTTCGTTGATCAATGTACTCTTACCGGATCCCGACACACCCGTCACACATACAAATAAACCGAGCGGGATGTCTACCGTAACGTTTTTAAGGTTGTTTTCTCGTGCGCCGTGTATCGTGATACATTCATCTGTCGGGTATCTGCGTTTCTTCGGCACAGCTATCTCGCGCTTGCCGAGTAGGAAATCCGCCGTTACGGATGGTTGCCCGACGAACTCATCATAGTTACCCATGGCGACGATATTACCGCCATGTATGCCCGGCCCTTGCCCGACTTCTACTAAGAAGTCCGCGTTCTTCATCGTATCGGGATCGTGCTCAACCACTATGACCGTGTTGCCGATGTCCCTGAGCTTTTTCATGATGCTTATAACCTTGTCCGAATCGCGTGGGTGCAGACCGATACTCGGTTCATCCATTACATAGAGCATGCCCATCAATTCACTCGATATCTGCGTAGACATCTTGATACGCTGCATCTCGCCGCCCGAAATCGTATCGCTACGTCTACCCAGGTTCAGATAATGTAGCCCTATTTCCACGAGTAGCTGGAGCCTTGACATGATCTCATTAACGATGCTGTTACCCACATCGGCTTTGTCGGGCGTGAAACTGAGCTCAGAGAGGAAACTAATCAGTTCCGGTAGCTGCATGCGGCAAAGCGTGTCGATATCCTGTCCGTTTATGGTGACATTCAAGCGTTGCTTCTTTAATCTTGCGCCATTACATTCGGGGCATACCTTTTCGATCATCGTGTCCTTTATAAAGTCCGGCTCGAACATCTCAGTCGATATAGACTTGCGGATGTAGTTGCGATACCAGCTCTCAAGATCGTTTACAAAGCCCCTGAACGGAAATTCCCTTCCCACAATCCAATTCTTCTTCGTAGCGAACGGGGGTTGCTTCATCTCGACCTTTTCGCCCTTTGTGCCATAGAACAGAATATCGTGTATTTCCTTCGGCAATAGGTTGAATGGTGTATCCAGTGAAAAGCCATATTTTTCGGCTAAGCTAAATACGATCGCGGTACGGTAGCTGTCCTTGCCGGATGGATTGAATATCGTGTTCTTTAGAGCGCCCTTCATGATACTCCTATCGGCATTCACAACCAGAAACCGCGGCTCCACGACATATGAACGTCCGACACCCATACAGGTATTGCAAGCGCTAGCGGGTGTGTTGAATGAGAAATGGAACGGTTGCATCTCACAAAGTGAGAAATGATGCTCCGGGCATGCAAAGTTATCGTAGAAACTATTGTCCACGCCACCTATGACCTCTACCTTTATAAACAGATCCTCGCTTAGCGATACCATTGCAGCTTCTATTGACTTGGTCAGCTGGATATATACATCTGGCTTTACGGTAAAGCGGTCAATGATGATCTCGATATTGTAGTCCCGCTCGTCGTCGAGCTCTATCTTTTCGGACATATCCATAACCTCACCGTCTACGATCAGCTTTCTGTATCCTTTTTCTCGCGTTTGTTTGAGCACATATTCGTAGTCCTCGCCGTAGATCTTGTATAGCGGCGCCCTAAGCTCCACTACCGTACCGCGCGGCAGAGACGATATATGCTCCGCCATCTGAGCAGCCGTTACCTGCCTCAAAGCATGCCCACATACCGGACATCGTCCGATCCCAACCGTTGAGAACAACAGCCTCAAATAGTCGTTGATATCCGTGACAGTGCCGACTGTGGAACGCGGATTGTTATTACCCTTCTTCTGTTCGATAGCAATGACCGGCGACAGACCCCTTACAAAGTCTACCTTGGGCTTCTTTACCTGACTGATGCGGCTCTTAGCGAAGTTTGAGATCGAATCTAAGAACCTACGCTGGGCCTCGCCGTAGATCACGTCAAATGCGAGCGATGACTTTCCGGAGCCTGACACGCCGGTGATTACGATCAGCTTGTCACGCGGTATTTCGAGCGACACGTTCTTTAGGTTATTCTGCTTTGCTCCTGAAACCTCGATGCTTGTACGTACTGCCATAGTTTTAACCTCACATTCTCGGCATAACAAATGCCATCTCTTCTACCGACGGTTTACTTTTAGGGGTCAGTCGTATGGTCTGAGAGAGCTTTTCGAGATCCCCGCGATCACACATAAAGTCTAATATTGGATGCATCATGTGCATCACTTCCTTGAAATGACTGAATATCTGCGTCCCTGTCTTTATCTCCCCATCATCAAAGAATTCTCTGGCCACACTCAAAATCGTTTCATAGTGTGTCATGATGTACCCCTCCATTTCCTTTAACAGCTTGTATATCTCGGATTCAGACATTTCACGGGACATCGGGTCGTAGTAATATTTTTTGATCAAATCAGGGTTAAGCACATTGGCCTGCAGTATCGCCTCACGTGTTGGTACTTGGTGGTGTGAGCAGACTTCCATCTGTGCGATCACATTAGCCGCCTTTAGCAGATAGTAGCGTGCATATGTCGGATCGTTCTTAACGACAAGCCATTTCTCCACCTTTTCCATAATGCTGAGCAACCAGTTGGCCATCCGAAACAGGGCCTTGTCTACATCGGCCTGCCCGACCTTCCTATGCTCCTCTAAATACTCATAGAGGCTGTCGTCCGTTGTATACAAGATCTTGCCTGTGGCGCTGAACGAGTGCCCAACCGACCCGGTCGTGCTCTTATCCATCCATCGTCTCAGATCGCTACGCTGACCTATATCGACATTTATCAGGATATGATCCTCGTAAATGCCGTAGCTCTTGTGTACCAGTTTTTGGTCGCGCACGACGAGCATCATGTCGATGTCGCTCTTTTCCCATACCGTCCCGTGCGCTACACTGCCGTAAACAATAACGGCTATTACGTTCGGGTCTGTCCGCACCTTTTCTACGAAGCTCTGGATCGCCTCGTCATACCGTCTTGCCAGTTCATTGTCTGACATTAAAACACCTCCGATGAATTTAAAATATAAAAGCCCCATTTCAATTTTTGACTTTCGCCAATTTTGAAATGGGGCATTTTTTAAAAGTTGTTTTTCATTATTTTTTATTGAATTTTTTGCTATATTTATTAAGGATATGTTGTATTTAAATCTAAGATACGAATGCACCACGAACATATGGTCCCCCTCGCAATGAAACTTATCAATGAGTATATCACAGTATTAGTAAATGTCAACAGATAATTCACGTTTCATATCAACTCCAGAGCTTGCATAATATGTACAAACATAATCTTTGTACATATGAGAGGATGGGATCTATGGATACAAACTCCAAGCGTTATGTGAGGCGATACGAGCCTGAGGAAGGCGTTAGCTACACGGAAAAGCTTTACGCGCAATGCCTTGTATGTGGCGTAATCATGCTCGGCATAATGTTTTTATGTATCATCGACAGGGATCTGTCGCATTCGCTGAGGTATAACATTAAAGCGGCCCTGACCGAGCAAGCCGCTCCCGACACAGTCAAGGGTATATCCGAGTACCTGTCCGGTAGATTCTCGTTTATCACAGACAGTGTGGACTCGGTAAAGAACTTCCTGCCGACCATAAAGGGCAAACCCACCGTCGAGAACGCGATAAATACAACACCGGAAGAACCGATACCGAGTGCTATGATACAGCCCGCTCCGAACATCGATTCCGAAGCGGACGTGAATGCAGATACGAGTACGAATACGAATGCCCTGCCCGGAGAAAGCACCCCTATCGGCGATGCAGGGTCACAATACGACCCGGACAGCACAGATTTTCGTATCGATGAGGATTTACTGAGCCAGATGCAATGAACACTTCCTTATAATGTTGAAATATTATAAAAAAGAATGTAATATATCTATTATGACAACTCAACAATTACTCAGTTACGTGCGCAAAGCGTGCGAAGATTACAACATGATACAAGACGGCGACAAGATCGCCGTAGGCATATCGGGCGGCAAGGACAGCCTCACAACCCTTATCGCGCTAACGGAGATGCAGCGCTTCTATCCTAAGCACTATGACATCACGGCTATTACGGTGTCCCTTGGCTTCGGTGGTTTTGATACAGAGCCCGTCAAGCGCCTCTGTGAGAAATTGGGCGTGAGATACGATGTGGTCGAGACGGATATCGGGCACGTCGTATTCGAAGAACGAAAGGAGAAAAACCCCTGCTCGCTCTGTGCAAAGATGCGCAAGGGTGCATTGAATACATTTGCAAAAGAGATCGGCTGTAACAAGATCGCATACGGTCACAACAAGGATGACGTGCTACATACATTTATGATGTCGCTGTTCTATGAGGGCCGCATAAACACGTTCACACCCGTTACATATTTGGACAGGCAGGAGCTATATACGATACGGCCTTTGATATATGTACCCGAAGACGATGTGCGCAGATATGTCAAATCGCAGGACATCAGCATCATCAAGAGCCCCTGCCCCGCCGACGGTTACACAAAGCGTGAGGAGGCGAGGGTTCTACTCGGTGAATTGAGACCGCGTTTCAAGGACTTGGATGCAAAGCTGTTCGGTGCGATTGCGCGCGGATTATGGAGGGAATAGATTTATGTCCAGCTACCAAGACGATCTGAAGATAGCGACAACAAAGCGTTTACGAGAACGACTCGCTGAACTGCCTCCGTTTGTGAGCGAATTCATGAGGGGTATATCGGAAAATACCTCTGCGCTCACCCGCATCGGATACGCATACGACCTAAAGATATTCTTGAATTTCCTGTCTCAAGAGATACCGGAGATGGACGGCAAGCATATAATCGATATGGACCTCGAGGATATCAAAAAGGTCACGCCCGAGCACCTCGAGGAATTCATGGAATACCTTACATACTATACAAAGACCGAGGACGACACGGTGTTTGAGTACCAAAACGAGGAGCGTGGCAAATCCCGTAAGTTTGCGGCACTGCGCTCGATGTTTTCATACTTTTTTAAAAAGAGGCGTTTACCCTCAAACCCCTCAGATCTTGTGGATTTTCCGAAACTGCATGAAAAGAATATCACACGACTTGAAACCAACGAAATAGCGGATCTACTGGATGAGGTGGAATCCGGCCAGCACTTAACAGAGCATCAAAAGCGTTATCACGATAAAACCACAAAACGTGACCTCGCAATAACGACATTGTTATTAGGAACGGGGCTGCGTGTCTCGGAATGCGTCGGCATCAATATTTCCGATGTAGACTTCGACTTAAACGGTGTAAAGATCACACGCAAGGGCGGCAATGAGAGTATCATCTATTTCGGTGACGAGGTTCGCGAATCACTTTTGGATTACATCGAACAGCGCAAAAACCAGGGTACATACGGAAAGGACGAGCCGATGTTTTTGTCGCTGCAAAACAAGCGTATCACCGTCCGCGCGGTGCAAAAGCTCGTAGAAAAATATACCAAACCCGTAACACCGCTAAAAAAAATCTCCCCTCACAAGCTACGCAGCACCTATGGCACGCAGTTATACAGGGAGACCGGTGATATCTATATGGTGGCGGATGTATTAGGCCACGCGGATGTAAACACCACGCGCAAGCATTATGCTGAGATGGACGATATACGCCGCCGTAAGGCCGCTACCTATGTCAAGCTTCGTTAGTAGCGCTCTGGTTTGCATGCTCGCAATACTCTTCGAGCGGGCATCCCACACAAACAGGCTTGGCGCGGCAATGCTCCTTCGCGTTTATTACAATCAACGCGTGATATCGATTAAATAGTCCTGCTTTATCTGTTTCTTTTGACAGCTCGGCCTCGAATATGGCTTTAACAGCCTCGTATGCTTTCTTTTCTGTCAAAATTCCAAGCCGTGTGAGTAACCGCATCGTGTATGCGTCTACCACAAATGTCGGCAAGCCAAACGCATACAGTAATATACTATCGGCTGTTTCGCGCCCTATGCCGCGCACACTCAATAACTCGTTGCGCAGACCCCTAAAATTTATCTTTGCATGTTGATGTACGGCTGCGATACTGTAGCCGTATTTTTTATACCACGCAGTCAATGCCTTCAGGTATACAGCCTTCTGATTAAAGAAGCCAGCCGGATTAATGAGTGTCTTGAGCTCATCTATATCGATACCCTCTATATATTCCGGTGACAACGCATCACCGAAGTTTATTAAAGCCTTTTCTACATTGTTCCACGCGGTGTTCTGTGTGAGAACTGCACCAACCATGATCTCAAAATGCGCGTATTCGGGTTTTGTCAAGCCTTGCGTGGGCCACCAATACAATTCCCCGTAGCGCGTTTGCAGTAGTTCATATATATGCTTTATCTCATCAGACGTTTTCATTGTCATCTTCTGTCATTTGTAATAAGAGCCAGATTAGTTAATTCATTTCCGCTTAAACGGTATATCGTCCATTCATCCATGGGCTCAGCACCCAACGAGAGATAGAAATCTATAGATGGCTTGTTCCAGTCCAAGCAGCACCACTCGAGTCTCCCACAGCCACGCTCTACTGCTATACCCGCTATCCAACTCAAAAAGGTTTTGCCGTAACCCTTGCCACGATATGCAGGCCGGATAAATATATCTTCTAAATATATACCTGATTTGCCTAAAAACGTTGAGAAGTTGTGAAAGAACAATGCATACCCGATAACCTCGTTGTCGAGGATCGCAAATAGAACCTCCGCTTTTTTCTTTTCAAATACCCATTCTCTGAGTGTTTCCTCGTCTGCCGTGACCAGATCGGTCATCTTTTCGTATTCTGCCAATTCCAGTATCAGTTTTATCAAAAGTCCTTCATCGCCCCGTATGGCGTTACGAAATATCAATTCTCCGTTCATTAAATCCCTTGTCCCTTCTGTCATGACTTATGTAGGAATCATTATACATTATGTGTTTGAGGTTGTACATTTTAAGCTTGCCTTTGTAAAAGCCATTATAGCCTTCCCTGCTATATGCTTTGCCCTCTTTCCTGATGGTAACGGCACAACATGCTTTTCGGCCCCTACCTCCAACAAACAGTCGGCCAGCCATTCGCCGAAGTCTACATGTGCCGCTGTATGCGTCGGCACATATTCCCTCGAAGCATTTCCCAAGCTTGCTACAAAACTGTCAATCTGCTCTGGATCTGGTTCAGATGGAAAATCCATTCGGTAACGTACCTTTTTATCTACTATGTAAAACGCCGAAAACGTCTCTTCTCGGTATGGTCGTATCAAAATCAACACAGCTACCTTGTCCGGAAGATGATAACGTCTGCGGCTCACCTGCCGTAGCCGTTCTAAACCCTCAAGCATAGACCTACAGGTAAGCGCTCGCTCAAAAGCCAATGCATCCGCTGCTTCTCGCATGTCGCGCTTCAATTCCGTTATACACTTTACCCTCTTGCCTGCAAATAGCCGTTTTACATCATTGATGGCTGCTGCATACCGATCAGTGCATGGCTCGGCTCCACAAGGGGCCATGCACGTACCTAACGCATGATATACACATGGCCTTTGTCGCCTATTGAAGCTGCGCTTCCCGCATTGCGGCAAGCCCCATACCCTACAGAGTAAATCAAGCACATGCTTGATATCGTATTCGTCAACAAAGAAGTCGTAGTATGCAGCACCGTCTGCCTCAAATGTATCGCTTACACTAAGCGTGGCATATGGTACTTCATTCCCTATCCGCAGATAAGGCCTCTGCATATCAGCTTTCATAAGGACATTGTACCAAGGCTTGTATAGCTTAATTAGATGGTATTCATGTAGTAGCGCGTCTAACTCCGAGTTTACAACGTGGTATTCCACATCCGTTATCTTTGTCACCAGTTCGGCCGTGCGATCATCCTCGGCCGCCGCTTTGGTAAAGTATTGCTTTACCCTATTGCGAAGCCTCTTGGCTTTACCCACATAGATTATGTACCCGTATTTATCTTTAAACATATAACAGCCCGGCTCCGCGGGAGCGGCCTTGATTTTGAGCAGCAGCTCTGCGTTTTCCATATCAAGTATCCCCCAAGATATCTATAGGTGGTATAGCTGGTTGTTTGAAGACAATGTCTTCACACAACCAGCTATACTGAAATTACGATCAATCATTTAAGGATTTGAATTCATATCCCATTTCCTTAAACTTTAATATCATTTCCTCCATGATGTCACAATTGGTCTTTGAGGTAGAGTGCAGCAACAACACCGCACCCGGATGAAGCCTCGGCAAGAGCTTGGAAAATGCCATTTCCTTTGAGGGCTGCTTCTTTACATCCCAATCCGCATATGCAAGGCTCCAGAACACCGTTTTGTAACCCATGTCTTGTGCTATCTTTAGGCTCTTTTCACTATAGACACCATTCGGCGGACGGTAATATTTGAGCCCTTCCCCGCCTGTGATAGATTTATAAAGATCGTCAGCCTGCGTTAAGGTCTTTTGAGCTTCTTCTGCCGAAAGCTTTGTCATATCGGAATGGTACATGGTATGATTGCCGACTATATGCCCTTCGTCTACTATCCGCTTCACGAGCTCTGGGTTGTCCCGTAAATATGTTCCAACCAAAAAGAACGCCGCTGGCACCTCATGCTTTTTTAGCGTATCGAGGATCTTATCTGTGTATCCGTTTTCATATCCCGCGTCGAATGTTAGGTATACATTCTTCTTTTCACCGTCGCCCTCGCTACCGATATACCATGCATCAAACCCCGCCAAGTAGTCCGAAGTCTCGTTCCCCGAGGGCCTCTCTCCCTGCTTGCCAAAGCCCAATCCCCAACTTTTGGGTGTAGACTTCAGGCTCTGCGCAGTTTTTGCGGGAGTAGCCGCAGTAAACATAAATGTAGTTATTAAGACAAATGATAGTAATGCCATCTTATAGGTAATGCGTTTTATATTTTTGAACATTTTTTCCTCCTTGTAATGAAGTATTCCATGTGTTATTCTACACAAAAGATGACTCATAATACAAAAAAAATAGACTTTTGTAAAATGAAGATGTATATGCTAATAATGTGGGGCTTTTTGGTTTATGAATGTTTTTTGGCAATATTGTGGATATTATTGGCAATGTTCGTCTAATATTTATATATTTTACCTATTGCGCTAATGAATATGTTCTGGTATAATTCATTCAAGTTCGAAAACTTCATCGCGGAGTGGAGCAGCCCGGTAGCTCGTTGGGCTCATAACCCAAAGGCCGTAGGTTCAAATCCTACCTCCGCAATCCAAAAAAGCCCGAGAATAAGCCATTCTCGGGCTTTTGCTATGTCTTGAAATGGGGCTGTTTTGGAAAGATGTTGTTTATTTGTTGTTTGTTTAAACCTGAAATAGCCGGAGAATGCCCGAAATACGGCATTGATGTTTGATGTTTGAATGATGTTTAGCTGATGTTTGGCGAGAAAGTGCGGCGATTATCGGTAGCCATTCGGAAAACAAAGGCTAATTTTCTTGATGTTTTCGTTGGTTGTCGGTCGGTAGCACTTCGGGTTCGGTGGTAGCTCGTCGATTTTTTTTCGGTAGGTCTTTAGGTTTGACGATAAGGTAGAATAAGTTGCGCAAATTGAAAAACGGATAAAAAGAGACATGGTT
>CAZUNC010000083.1:0-10043 GCA_964621475.1 uncultured Defluviitaleaceae bacterium
ACCGCGCCGATGCCCACCGCTATCGGGGCAAAGGTCGTCGGGCTTAGAAACTTCAACCACTCGGTCGTGGATATGAGCCAGCTCGTGACCGTCGTACCGATATTTGCACCCATGATAACACCCACCGACTGAGTGAGTGTCATCACTCCCGCATTTACAAAACCCACGACCATGACCGTCGTCGCCGACGACGATTGTATGATCGCCGTCACCACTGTGCCCACAAGCACACCCATAAGCTTATTTGATATCAGCGCCTCCATAAAGCGCTTCATCCGCGAACCCGCAGATTTCTGGAGGCCCGACGCCATGATATGCATACCGTAGATAAATAAGCCCAATCCGCCGACAAAACCGATTACGATATTTACATAATTCATATCAGACATTCCTCCTCCTTATTTATTCTCGCTAATAAATTACAGGGTATTTGTTACTACTAACACTCTTGCATTTCCGCTACTGATCCCTATGACGTATCGTGGATCCGTATTCTCATATCTAAAGTAGTCCAAATCTGCAGCCTCTACATCACGGTAAAATTCAACTAAATCCGTGCTTGCGCTTGATAGCGGATTAGTGGAGGGCTCGATCTTCATTACAGGAGGCATTCCTGTAAGCGGTGCGGTTACATTTATATAACCATTATTCAAATATACCGTATCTGTTTGCCCGATAATAGCGGAGCCAGACATATTTAATTTGCCGCCATCTAGACGCAATCCCGCTCCATATCCACCTACATCTACACTATTACCTGATATTGTCCCTCCTTGCATATCAAACAACGATAAAGCTGTTATATAAGCACCACCACCGCCATATCTTGCACGCGATCCGTATATCGTACCCCCATACATGTTAAAGGTAGCGGGTTGATATAAAACCAGGTCCTGATCTACATACACACCACCGCCATATTCCGAGGCGGTGTTCCCGTCTATAACAGCTCCGCTGTACATGTTTATCGTTCCGCCATAGGTACAAATGCCACCGCCGTTCTTTGCACTGTTACCAGAGATCGTTCCCCCTATCATGTTAAATGTACCTGTTCTTGACACATACACACCGCCACCATCTCCGGTTCCACCTGTATCTGTACTATTTTCGTTATTGATAATCGAGCCATCGTTCATTGTCACATCACCGCCATCGATATTTACAGCCGTTCCGATTTGGTTTTGTAATATGGTGCCGTTTTCAATGATTAGTTGTCCGTTGTCGAACACAGAGACAATAGACGATGGATTTGTGTTTACATCCCTTTTACCATCCAAGGTGATATTACTCAACCGCAATGTCGCGTCGCTCACAGCAATCAGGGGCAATGTAAGCGTACCGCTCCTTGACAGTGCAAAGTTGTCTCCGGGCTTGCTTCTCAACGTGATATCCTTACCCGAGGCAATCTCAACAGCCGCATCCAAGCCGCCTGCCGCATCTATCGTAATGTCTGCCTCTACATCCAGAACCGCTGTCCCTGCCGCACTGCTTATTGCATATAATAATGTATCTATATCTGTTATATGGTTTACCGTATTGCGCCAGCCGATCCCATCCAGTGTAAACTCATATGTCTCGTTTATACGCAGTGTCTCCGGTGCATTTACTGTGCTCGAAAACAATGTTGGCAGCACACCCCCACTTGAACCGGTAAACACTACCTTTCCACCTAATGAACCATTCAATGCTGATATAGTTCCCGCCGCGTTATCTACATTCACGGGGCCGCCGTCTATTGACATCAAGCTGATTGTTCCTGTGTTTATAACAGACGCTCCATTTGTCGTCGTATCAAACTCAATGCCCCGCGCACCGTTACTCGGGATCGTACCGTGGTTTTCAAATACTGCCGTCAGAGTGTTTGAAAATGACGTATAGGTAAATGTCAATGAGCTCTCATTAACAAACCTACCCACATTTGTAAAAGCCCCGACCTCAAACACCGCTGTATTATTATTAATAAACCGCCCGGTATTGTAGAATGTTCCCGCATGCAGAGCGCCCACGTTTTCAAATGTATTCATACTCGTATTGTCTATCGTGCCGGTACCGTCTATCGTGCCTTCGTTTATTAAAGAGCCATCAACCGTTATCGCGGTGTTATTTGTTAATGTCGCGCCCGGTTGTATCAGCAGAGTCTTCGGAGATGGTGCGCCCGGTATCGTCAAGTTCTGCGTCAATATAATCGATTGCCCTGCCGGGATCGTGATCTGCGTATACGGCGAATTGGGATTCAAGGCCGCAAGCAATGCCGACTCGCTCTGCACTATCACTGTGTTTTCAACCGGAGGATCCGTTGGCGTTGTTGTGCTCGTCACAGTCCCTGCCGTCCCCGTCCCCGTCGGTGCCGGGGTCCCCGGAGCTGAGGTGGGTTGCGGTGTCGGGTTTATGGCCTGCTCTATGGTGCTCATCACAGGCTTTGCTCCGGATTCGAGTGCGGCTTTAAGCCTTTCAGCCGTCGTTATGAGATCCTCGACCGTTTTATTTTCTTCCTCCATCTTTTGCTTGAGTATTTGCTCAAGCCTTGCGATGTTCTCGGGGCTTTCCCCGCCCAAGAGCTCGACGATGTTATCCTTTGCGTTTTGATCGTTTTGAGTTTCTGCATCTGACTGCATCAGCTCTAACATCACCGCTAATGCAAAGCTGCTGAGCTCCTCTACCGTAATCGGTTTCTGATCCTTTATCGTACCGTCAGGATTTATGGTCGTAGTCGTACCGGGCTTCAATATAGCCTTCACGACCGCTGTCTGCAGTGTGACACTACCACTCGTTACCGAAATATTCTGCGAGCCAAACCTATTGGACACATAAAACTGCGTGCCCTTCACACCCATAACCGATCCGCCCGCATTAATCGACAGTGAATTTTCTTCATCGATACTGTTACTGACCTGGATATATGCCTCCCCGGACACCAGACTCAATGCTAAAGACTTCTTTTTAACCGTCGAAACGGCTACCTTTGTGCTCTTTGCTACATATACGACCTTGTCATCATCGATCTGAAGGCGACACTCAGTGTCGTTGTCCGTGTTCAGCTCGTCATCCTTCGACAAACGAGAACCCTCCGCACCCGACACATTCTTGTTTTTACGTTTTATTGTTACACCCTTCTTTTCGCCGCTTATCTTATAGATAGACATATTCCTCGCCGTAGCTATCTCAGACGCATAAACCAATAGGTCCGGTGTAACCATTATCAGCACCAGGATCATACATATAAGCTTTTTTTCTATACCGATACGCATCCCCATACACCCCCTATTCTGCCCTATAGGCCTTCATGTAACGGATCATGTTGTTGTAGGTATCTGCTATATAGATACTATCACCGCTGCATATGACATTCTCCGGATATTGAAACGAGGAAGCAAGTGCCTTTCCATTATCTATACCTACCGCGCCGTTACCAGCCACCGTGACGACATCGCCGTTTTCCGTATCCATACGCCGGATCACATGATTGTTTCTGTCTGCTATCAATAGCGTTCCGTCTCTGAAAACATCTATACCCATCGGCATATCAAAGGCCGCGCTTTTGCCTTTTGCATCCTTGTACCCGGCTTGTCCGCTACCCGCTATCGTGGTAACCAGACCGTTTTCGATCAGACGTATCGCGTTATTACCCGTGTCCGCAACATATATCCTTCCCCCCGAAATCGCAATACCTACAGGTCCGTCAAACAGCGCCTCAGATACAGAGCCGTCAGCAAAACCTGCTTGGTTAGGTTTACCCACAATCGTAGTCAGGTTACCGTTTTTGTCCAGCATTCGTATACAATTATTCCCTGTATCGGCAATGTATATGTTCTCGTTTTGATCTACGGCAAGTCCGTTGGGATTATTGAGCTTAGCCTCCGTGCCGTTTCCGTCCTTGTATCCTGGCTTACCGTTTCCGGTCAGGCTATAGGTCTGTCTGTCCGAAACGAGGCGTATTAGGTGATTACCGCTATCCGCTACAGCCAGCAGCTTCGGTGTTATGAAGCGCATATATGTCGGGCGATTAAACAGAGCCTTGTCGTTATATTCATCCTTCATTATGCCAACAGAAAATCCAAACGCATCACGCGCCGCAACATAACCTGCGTAAGTCGAGACCTTTCTTGACGCCACTCTACGTATGAGGTTATTGTTCATATCCGCGATCATCAATCCACCCGATGCGTCGATGGCCATGCCCACGGGTAAAATAAACTGTGCATCCGTAACCGCACCGTCTTTATAACCCAATTGACCGCTGCCTGCATATCTGGATACAGTTGTACCGGCCATTTCTGCGATCAGCAGCATCCTACGAACGATATGTTCGGCTTCCGCGTTTGTTATGCTCTTTTTCGGACGGAACGTGTTGTCGTCATAACCGTACATCACGCCCCTTGTATACAAGCCTGATATCGCTGCCACCGCATAATCATTCACATCTGCGCTGTCGGTGAATGTCAGCGCCTCGCTTGAGGTAATGCCGAGCACCCGCGATACGATCGTGAGCGCGTCCTGCCTTGTGATCTGGCCTTTTGGGTTCATATAGAGCTTTCCGCCTGCTTCGCCGCCACGCAGTATGCCGCTCTCATAGGCCTTTTTCAGGTATGGTAATAATGTCGCGTCCGCATTTGCGAGATCGGCAAACGGCATAGAACTCGCATCGTTCTGCTGCCCGTAAAGCCCCTTCACTATCATCGTGAAAAAGGCCTCGCGCGATATCGGAGCGGAGGCATCCTCAGCGTATATCAGTGTTGTTCCTGATATCGTCACAATAACCGCAAGTAACACCGCCAATACTGCTCTAAGCTTCATCTTCATCCCTCCTGTTTTTTATTCGGCCTTCCCTATAGCTGTCAATTGATATACCATTAACCCGATGCTCTTACCCTTTAGCGGGATCTCGCCGATGGGTTCGGCTTCGATACGATCCTTTAGGCGTTCGTAAACCTCGGGGCCTATCAGTACAGTTCCTGCCTTCGCATTGCTCTCAAGGCGTGCAGATGTATTGACCGTATCACCTATCGCCGTAAAGTCCTTTCTGAACGACGGCCCGAGGTTACCGACCACGGCCGGCCCGCAGTTTACTCCTACCCCAAAGCCCACATTAACGCCATATTTTGCCATGATGTCGTCATTCAAATCCTTTGAACCCTGCACAATCGCCCATGCACCGCACACGGCCTTATACACATAATCATCGAGAGGCACAAAACCGTTAAACAACGCCATTGTCGCGTCCCCAATAAACTTATCTACACTGCCTCCGTTATCAAAGATCGATCGTGATGTCAGTTCGAGATACTCATTCAATATCCTGACGACTGTTTCCGGTTCATCCTTTAGTCGTTCTGACATCGGTGTAAAACCCCTGACATCCACAAACAGCACCGCTATATCCTTTGTCTTGCCCACGTCGTTGTTGTCAGCCTCTCCGGATTCGATTAGCTTCTCCACGAGCTTCGGATCTACGTATTTCTGGAAAATCCCCTTGATCTTTTGCTTTTCAATACGTTCGAGTATGTACTTGACCGCAACCGAGAAGATATAGATCGTCATTACACCGCCTATTGGATATATCAATGTAGTTATATATCCGGCGTTGTCATACAAAAGCCTCGCGCCAAACACATACAGAGTCGAGAGTAATAGGACAGCCGGTGCTGTTATCCTCAGATCCAAGCGCATAGCGCACAGATAGCAGATAATAATCCCTAAGAGTAAGATCAACAATCCCGCAACCCGAGGTATATATCGCTTAAAGTTTTCATCCATCAACGCATTGATGATGTTTGCATGTATCTCGACTCCGTGCATTTGAACGGTTGCATCCATCGGCGTAAAGTATGAGTCCATCATGCCATAACTGTACGGGCCTATAAGAACGATGCCACCCGCGAACATGGCCGGGTCGATCTCACCGCGCAGCAATCGGATGACGGATGTCCCGCTGTTTGCATTGCCGTAGTAGTCCCCGGGCTTACCGGTGAACGGCACATAAAATTTGGATCCTCGCATCAGATCAGGTTCCGTAATTGTACCCATATCCCAATAGTTATAATACTTCTGCAGGAGCTTCACCGAAAACGCATCGACATCTCTGCCGTCGGGTAGGTTTAATCTATATATGCCATGTCTGAAGATATTGTCCTTGTCCATCTCCGTGGAGATATGCCCGATGTCGGTAACTTCAGCGAGTTCCTCATATGGTTCCTCATATACGCGAATCACATTAACAAAACCCGTCATATCCTCATTCAAATCCGTACCGTATCGCGCCATCGAAGCCGTCACCACATTGCCGCCGTTTCTGGCGGCTTCGGCTAACGCCAGATCCTCCTCGGGGGTCTTATGTGCCGAGAACACTACGTCGATACCTATAGCCGCGGGTTTCGCCTCCGGGTCCTCGTTGAGCTTATTAATGATAGCGGCGAAATCCTTTCGGCTCCAAGTGTTAAACTGCCCGAGCCCACCGGTCATATTGTCCCCGGTGCGGTCCGACAAGGTTTCTTCGTCGATACCGAGCACAAAGATATCGGGGCTCACGACACCGGGGCGTTGGTAAAGCGCGTCCTGCAACCGGTTTTCCGCATACAACAGCACATCAAACAGGTACAGTAAAATCCAGATTAAACAGAGTACACAGGCAAGCCCACTGATGATAAGAAATTGTTTTGTATTCTTCAAACAACCCCTCCTCTATGAGACTGGTTTATCCTGCAACGCTATTTTCTTTATGTATAAATGGTACACGGGCACCGCGATGATCAATGCGACCGCCGCATATACCCCGCATATCTTATAACTGTCTGCGTATCCAACCGCATCGATAAGATTACCAGCCACCAAGCTCGATACAATCTTGGCCACTCCGGCTACAAGCATACTGCTGACCGCCTGCCCTGTTGCCTTTAGGCCCGGATCTACGTTTCTGCTGATATAAAGCGCCGCTCCCACAAAGAAGGTTACATAGGAGCATTGCAACGCGCCCGATATGATCAATATATATGGATTTGTGACATAACCTATGATAAAGAAGCGTACGCACAGCATAACCAAGGATATGAGCATGATATTTTCGATGCCAAAACGCTTGATGATACGGTCATAGTAGAATAGCAGCGGTATTTCCATAACCACCGACAAAAACAAATACATGCCGATCTGCCAGGTATGTCCGCCGATTGAGGGAGAGGTTAAATAGATAGAAAAGAATGCGAAGATGAAATTGACGGGGATAGCTACTGCCGCACACAATGCGTAGATAAAGCAAAGGCGCTTATCCTTAAACAGTGAGAGAGGGTTTACCTTGGTCTTACTCTGCCTGTGACCCGCAACACTAGGCATTCTGCGTAGCGGTATCTGCGCGCAGAGCATTAGTATCAAATACATAGGAAACATCAAATAGATGTTATAACCCATCACGATACCGGCTATCCAGCCTATGACACCAAAGCCTATAGTACCGGCAAGGCGTATACGGCCGAAGTTTAATCTGAGTTTGTTGCAGTTTTCAGTTATGATCGTGTCGGTCAGGGAGTATGTCGGTGCGTCAAAGAACGCATAGAAGCATTGTAAGATCAACGCGAGTGTGAATATCCTGCCAAAAGGCAGTAAAGCCATAGATACGCATAAGAGGAGGAGTATAATAGAAAGGAGTTTGTTTTTTGATTTGACCATGTCTGCGATATTACCCCAAAACATCTGAGCCGCTATCGCAACAACGGGTGCCGCTGCGAGTATGTAACCGATCTGAGTAGGTGTAAAGCCCCTCGCCGTAGAGAAATACAACGGCAGATAAGAGCTGACCACAGCCATCGCCGCATAAATCAGGAAATACATCATAAACATATGTCTATCGCATCCGATCATTAAAGTCAATTCGGGAAATATAGTAACACACTATTCCGAAAGGTTCAACTGTACTATGCTATAGTCCTTGTTTACCCAAACCACATCAATGTATCCCATATCAGACTTATACGCGGACACCATCGCCTTGCCGTCCTCTATACTTTTCAAGAACAACGCGGTGGACAATGCGTCAGCCAACCCCGAATTCTCACAGATAACAGAAACGGACGCGAAATTCTCTGCCGGATACAGTGTCGCGGCATCGACAATATGGTTGTATCGCTTGCCGTCTACGGTATAGTAGCGTTGATAGTCCCCGCTCGTTACGAGTGACATATTTTCTAACTCTATATTCATGATACTCGGATTATCTTTATCTTCGATATCCGGGTTCTGTATACCCACCTTCCATTTTGAGCCGTCGGGCTTTGTGCCGACGGCCTTTACATTGCCACCTACACTTAGAAGAGCAGAGGTATAACCCTTCTCTGTCACGATCTTCGCCACACATTCGACCGCGTAACCCTTTGCGATAGCACCCACATCGAGCCTCATATGTTCGTCTGCCAAAAACACCGTCGAGTTAACCTCGTCAATAACAAGCTGCTCTATGTCCATATGCTCCGAAGCCTCACGCAGTGCCTCAATCGGCGGCAGCTCCGCGTTTTCCGGATCGTCTATACCGGCTTGCCTGTACTCATGCCAAATGGACAGAACGCTACCCATCGCGACATTTACCGCCCCGTCCGTCTGCTTATATTGCTGCTTTGCAAACAGCAGCATATCTATAATGCGACGGTCGACCTTAACGGGTGATTTACCCGCGTTATCGTTAATGGTTTTGATGTTGTTTACACCGTCGTAATCTTTGTACACATCATATAACTCGTGGTAAGCCTTTAGCTCGTCATATACCATTTGCGAAAACTCTGAAAACTGCTCTTTCGTCTGCGCATAACCCACGATCTTTGTCGCGGTGTTGAATAGAATCAAAAATTCAGCCTCAAAGCGCTTGAGCTCGGGCTGTGTTTGTGAACATCCTATGCATATAAAAATAACGGCCGCCACACAAATCATTGTGACGGCCGTTTTTAATTGTTTTACCATGAAACGCATAGGTTATTTCGCTGTTGCCGCAGACATCTCTACGATCTTAACGAATTCACCAGTCGAAACAGTCACGCTCGAAGCGAGATCTGGTTCTGTGGTCTTTGTGGTCTCATCAACCGCAATAGCCTTAACCTCATCCACGCTCTTACCTGTGATGTATTTTGCGTACGCTGCAGCCTGCTCGTTCCATTCCTTACCGATTGCCGAAGCCTTCCTCATACCATATGCATCGCCGAGTTCGTTCTTGGTCTGAGGAGCCTTAGCGAGGTCTGATGTTACCTTACCGACTGTGTCGAAGTTTACATTGGCTTGCATAGCATCAATCACTGCACTCGAAATCTTTCCATCCGGGCTATAGGTTGACGCTATATACGTGCAGTATACCTGTACAAGACCATCTTTATCGGCAGCGGCATCCTTGGACTTCGCTACGTTTGTTGATACGCCAATGCCAAGCTTATCCCCGGCCTTAGCGCCGAGATCCTGAGCATTAGCCATGCCCTTTGTAACAGCCTCGATGTAATCGGTAATGGTAATCGTGCAACCCGCGATCAGGTCGGCATCCTTCGCCTTACCCTCTTCGTTTGCTATCCCCTTGATCTCGTCAGCGGTCTTGCCCTTTACATAGTCCATAAAGGCTGCGATCTGCTCATACCATTCCTTACCGATCGGAGAAGCCTTCTTCATGCCGTACGCATCACCAAGCTCAGTCTTTGACGGAACCTCTGCCTTTATATCTGTTGTGATCTTACCGGTTGCGTCGAAATTGACCTTGCCCTGTACCGAGTCGATCATTACATTGTCCAGCTTGCCATCCTCCGTAACCGTAACGGCTGCGATGATGATATCGCCCTGTCCGAGACCGTCGTTATCGCCGACATCCTTAGACTTCGCGATCGAACCGACTGTGCCCACACCAGTCTTCAAAATGTTGCCGGCTGCTGCCTCGACCTTTGGAGCCTCGGCTTCTTGAGTTGTTTCTTCTTGAGTAGCCTCAGTTGCTGCCTCAGTCTCCTGAGGAGCTTCGGTTTCCTTAACTTCTTCAGTCTGTGCCGGAGCCGGTGTTGCGTTGTTTGCAGCGCCTCCTACTGAGGATGCGG
>CAZUNC010000084.1:0-9544 GCA_964621475.1 uncultured Defluviitaleaceae bacterium
AGATAGAGGCTTCAGTGGGGCATGTGAGGGATCTGCCCAAGAGCGAACTGGGCATCGATGTAGACAATGATTTCGAACCTAAATATATAACGATACGCGGGAAGGGTGAAATCCTTTCAAAGCTGCGCAAGGAAGCCAAAAATAGTGACCGCATATATCTCGCGACGGACCCTGACCGCGAGGGCGAGGCGATCAGTTGGCATCTGATGCAGGCGCTGAAGCTGGATCACAGCAAGACGATGCGCATAACGTTTAACGAGATTACGAAATCCGCGGTCACAAAATCCATCAAACAGGCACGCGATATAGACAATCACCTCGTCGACGCACAGCAGGCGCGGCGTGCGCTTGATCGTATACTGGGGTATAAGATCAGTCCGCTGTTGTGGAAAAAGGTCAAGAAGGGCTTGAGTGCGGGGCGCGTACAGTCCGTCGCACTCAAGATGATATGTGATCGCGAGGAAGAGATACAAAACTTCATCCCCGAGGAATACTGGACGCTCGATGTTGTGCTCGCATCGGGCAAGGAGAGCTTCACTGCGAAGTACAACAGCAACGACAACAACAAGGTCGAACTGAAGACCGAGGAACAGGTCAACGGCATCGTAAACGCGATAAAGGATAAGACCTTTACGGTCAGCGAGATCAAGACGGGTACGCGTCAAAAGAAACCCGTGCCGCCGTTTACGACCAGTACGATGCAGCAGGAGGCCTCAAAGCTTTTGGGTTATACTGCGCAAAAGATCATGTCGCTCGCGCAGCAGCTATATGAGGGTGTCGAGATCAAGGGCAAGGGTTCGATCGGTCTCGTCACATATATCAGAACGGACTCCGTGCGGATATCGGACGAGGCGTACGAGCAAGCAAAGACATATATAAAAACCGGACACGGTGACGAATATCTGAACCCGGAGCGCCCCGAATACAAATCAAAGGGCCGTTCGCAAGACGCGCATGAGGCTATACGCCCGTCGTATCCTGATCTGACACCAGAAGAGGTTATGTCGTCACTCTCTAAGGATCAATACAAGCTATATAAGCTCATATGGGAGCGTTTTATTGCCTCGCAGATGTCGCCTGCGGTTTATGATACGCTGAATGTAAAACTAGCCTGCGGCTCATATGTGTTCCGTGCGACAGGTTCTATATTAAGATTTCCGGGCTATCTGACGATCTATAAAAAGAACGAGGAAGCCGACGACGATGTAAAGATACCAAAGCTTGAACAGGGTGCGGAGCTAAAGGCCAAGGAATACAAGCCCGCTCAGCATTTCACATCACCACCGCCGCGCTTTACCGAGGCAAATCTCGTAAAGACAATGGAGGAGCTTGGAATCGGTAGACCCAGTACCTACGCGGCTACGATAACCAATATCGTATCACGCGGGTATGTGTCAAAGGAGAGCAAGGTGTTCTACCCGACCGAACTTGGCGAGATTGTAAACGACATCATGAGCGAAAACTTCTCGGACATTGTGGATATCGACTTCACCGCAAAGATGGAAGATGACCTAGACAAGGTCGAGGATGGCGAGATCGGCTGGAAATCCGTCATGCATCATTTCTATGGGCCGTTCAAGGAGCAGCTCGATGTAGCGGAACAAAACATCGGTGACATCGAGGTCGCGGACGAAAAGACCGATATCCTGTGCGAAAACTGCGGACGTAACATGGTCATAAAGTTCGGGAAATTCGGAAAGTTTTTGGCTTGCCCGGGTTTTCCGGAGTGCAAGAACGCAAAACCCCTTTTAGAAGAGGCAGGCATGAATTGTCCGCGCTGTAACGCAAAGGTCATGATCAAGAAATCCAAGAAGGGCCGCAAGTATTACGGCTGCGAGCGCAACCCCGAATGTGACTTCATGTCTTGGGATCTGCCGACCGGCGAGGTTTGCCCCGTATGTGGTGGGTTTTTGGTCGAGAAGGGGACAAAGAAACGGCGCGTGGTCTGTGCGAACGCGCAGTGCAAGTATGAACAACCGGAGTAAGGGGCATGAGCAACCCGAGTAAGAGGCATGAACAACCGGAATAAAGGACCGATGGGTCCTGTTGGGATGGGATAATATGGCTGATTTGACGGGGGCTTTGGACTGTCTGCTGCAGACAGCCGACAAGCCTGCGGAGATGCTGTTGAGCATATGTAAGATAACCAGGGATTATCTGCAAGCAACTGCTGTGATCATACACAAAAACGGCAGGATATTAGCCGACTGCGTACAATCCGGTGAGCGTATGCTGTTGCCGGTGCAGTATGCCCAAAATGCCGCGTATTTAGATGCGGCGCTGCTTGGTCGTATCAATGCGATCCACGGCCCAAAGCGCGACATGAATATCCTTATAAACGATACATCGGAGCATGATCCGTCCATGGGTGGGTTATGCTCTTTTATATTGCCGATACGCAATATGGCGCAGCATTTGGGCAGTCTGATACTGTATAAGCGCAGCGAACACAAAGGCAAGGCGTTTACGTCTGTGGATGAACAGAACGCGAGGACATGTCTGCTCGTATTGTCCCTGATCATGCGCCGCATGAATGATGACAACGATGCAGAGGGGATTCAGATGCATAGTGCGGTGCGCTCGGCACTCGGAGCACTGTCATTTTCAGAGCTGGATGCGGTGCTACATGTGATCAGGGAGCTGGAAACGTCACAGTACGGCACGGAGCAGAAAGGTCCCGGTGCTCGAACTAATGACGAACCGAGTGGGATTGTTATCGCGGGGCATGTGGCCCAGCGGCACGACATCACACGCTCGTCCATTGTTAATGGGCTCCGAAAGCTCCAGAGTGCGGGCCTGATAGAGACGCGCTCACTGGGCACAAAGGGTACGTACATAAAGGTAATGAATAGGTATTTGATACCGGAGCTCGGGAAGATGGGCTAAGCACGATGCTGTTGTACAAACTTACATGCAAACTCAAAGGATTTCCCACCGTCTACGGGCTTTGTGCGCACAATGCGCGCGACAAAGCCGGACAGGTGCCCGTTCATAAATAGTTGTACGCACACAACGGAATTCACGCCGCCAAATAGGTTTGCTTCACTCGAGAAGAGCATGCCCGAGGAGCTGATGTTGATGATATTGATATCTAATGGTGCGGAGAGTGGGAGTCGCCTGTGCATAAGCATCACGGCATCAATGACCGCCGGCGCGTTTATCGTGTATCGTTTTGCACCGCGACCGGGAAGCTCCTCGCCCTTAAATATCGAGATCGTCGTACGTGAGGATATGATCTTTCGAATCAGACCTTGATATTCCACCGGTGATGTATCATGAGGAAACATCAGTATCGAGACATACGAATTGAGCATTTCTTCGGGCAGCTCGGTGTCGATGTCGATGCTCATGTTGTGTCTGTCGTGTGCGGTGACGGTACTCTTGGCTATTTGATTATCTTGTGCGTCTCGGACGATTACGTCCTGACCTGTATAATTATTTGGAAGTGCCATATATGCCTCCTAACGGAGTGTTAGATTTTTTTATAATATAATGATAATTGTATGTTATACAATGTCAAGAAAAAGATTAATGGAGGTTTGCAAAGTGGGCGACAAACAGGCAATGAATATCGTGATGGTAATGGCCGATGACATGGGTTATTGGGCGATGCACTGTGCAGGTAACACCGACATCAAGACACCGAACCTCGATGCGCTCGCACGTCAGGGTATGCGGTTCACGAGCTTCTTTTGTGCGTCACCGGTTTGCTCTCCTGCACGCGCATCGATTATGACCGGCAAGATACCTTCACAGCATGGCGTGCATGACTGGATCACACGCGGGCATGTCTCCACGTCCGATCTCTCGGAAACGTTGCGTGAAAAATTTACAGAGGATACGACCGAACTGCCATGGCAGTATCACTGGCCGAAGTCTCAGTTGTCGGATTGCGAGGGCGTACAATATATAGACAGTTATCCCACATACACAGAGATATTGGCAAAGAACGGCTATACCTGTGCGTTATCAGGCAAATGGCATCTCGGTGACGCTTTGCACCCGCAAAAGGGCTTTACATACTGGAAGGTCAATGCGATGGGCGGCGACAATTATTATTATCCGATTGTAAAAACCGGAGATAGCTTCGAGATGCTCGACCATGTCTATATCACCGATTACACAACAGACAACGCGCTCGCGTTTTTGGACGCCGAGTTGCAATCCGACAAAGAGGATAAACCGTTTTACCTGAGTGTACACTATACCGCGCCGCATGCGCCCTGGCAGAGGGAACAGCATCCCGCAGAGTTCTACGATCTCTACAATGACTGCGCGTTTACCGCGACCCCCGATGTCGAGCCGCATCCATGGGCTTCGAAGTACAGCGCCGAGCAGCGCAGGGAAAATCTGCACGGATATTACGCGGCGATCAGTGCGATGGACGCGGGCATAGGGCGCATCGTTGAGTGCCTCAAAGCCAAGGGCATATGGGAGGATACGCTGTTCATCTTTACCTCTGACAACGGTATGAGCATGGGGCATCATGGGATCTTTGGCAAAGGAAACGGCACCTTCCCGCTGAATATGTACGATACAGCGGTAAAGGTGCCGATGATAATGACGTACCCGGGTCGGATAAAACCCGGAACCGTCAATGATGGCCTGTACAGCCATTATGACATCATGCCTACGATAGCGGAGCTACTCGGTGAGGAGCTGCCCGATCGCAAAAGTTATCCGGGACAGAGCTTTGCGGGATTGATAAACGGAGCGCTGTCGGTTGATGCAAACACAGCAAGGGGAACGGCAGACGCAGAGGGAGCTCCGAAAGGCGCGGACGCGGTGGTCATAGCGGATGAATACGGACCGGTTCGTATGATACGCACAAAGGAATACAAATACATCCACCGTTACCCGTATGGCGAGCATGAGTTCTATGATCTTACAAACGACCCGGACGAGGAGCGTAACCTCATCAACGAGAGTGGCCCGTACGCGGCTGCTATCGCCGAAATGAGAAATCGTCTCGAGGACTGGTTCCTTTGTTATACGGATCCTATGAAGGACGGCACAAAGCAAGCGGTTACGGGCTTGGGACAGACGGGTTTGGTAGTGCCGGGGTCGAGTGAATTCATTCAGCGGTAAGCAGCGTGAAATCTTCCTCAAGCTGAACCCCACAACGCTGCAACTCACCGAACACGCGCTTGACGCCGTACGCACTACGGTGCCAAGTCTCACGATTGATTCCATATACATCCACGGGCACGACATATATATGGGCCTTCGGAAAGGCCATTTGATACAGCATCAACGAACGCCTTGCATGAAAGGATTTACAACAGAGTATGGCCTTTTTTATCTGAAGGCCTTGCTTGTCCGTGACCCTTCGTGAGAACAGGGCGTTTTCTTTTGTAAATCCGGACTTGTCCTCTCGGAGTATGGCCTCGGTGGGTACGCTGTTATGCATCAGCACATCCGCATAGAATTCCCAGTCCGAGGCGTAGTCCTTATTATATATATCCTTTTTGCTCATAACGCCGCTGAATTTGCCGAGCATAACACTTACGCCGCCCGCGGGTAATAAAAACGGCGCATAGCCCTGCTTATATAGCAGGGCTGCACGCTCGGGTACATCGGGGTTACCATCTCCCGGCATGAATATAATGTCGGATGCCTGCGGTTCGTCGGATATGAACATGAAGTCCGTGATGTCTTGGGTGATCCTCATAACTCTGTTTTTTATAAGCATTTGGGTATCCTCATTCCACACCTGTTTAGTGAATTTAGTAGTATCACCCTCATAGTTTCAAACTGAGGACTGCCTATAGAATAGTTAAGGTGATCAAGTCCATGCCACACGTGGAGGGCGTCCTCTAACTCATTAAAAAGGTTTTTGTCATGGATGGTTTCGTAATTGTCAAGAAAAGCCTTGCGATATATCTCGTAATATTCCTCGCCGTATTGCATCTTCATCCACATGGTAAGGCGTGCAATATCAGCCATCCAACAAAGAGCGTGAGCATCGTCCCAGTCAATGATCGTAATGTCATCTGAATAGACAAGAACATTTTTTATCGATAAATCACCATGACAGAGCACAGCAGGGTATTTATCACATACCTCAAGCCGTTTCTGCAATTCGAACCCGATGTAATCTACTTCATCAGACGTAACTATTTCATTTGCAGTTAAATTGGCTGTCCATTCCCCAAGCATATCATGTACAAATTCAGAAAAGGTCGTCCATTCGGCGCAACCACTGCCTATGTACCCAAAACCCTGTAATTCTATTTGATGAATGCGTGACATCAGAATGCCGAGCTTTTTGTAAATCTCCAGTGTTTCATCGGTCGTTAATTTAAGTCTGTCTGCTGATGTTCCCGGCAAACAGATTTCAATTAAATAACCGTTTGGAAAGCTATTATCTTCTCTGTTGAACGCTAAAATCTCAGCATGGGGGATGTTGTATTCTCTTAATTTCCGATTGATAAACAATAGTTTACCATTCTCTGGCCAATTGCGATTGCTGTAAGCCTTAAAAATGAATGTCTTAGCATTCGTTTCAACCCTGTAAACGGTATTAGTCGGTACATTATTAAATTTCTGCATCGACTTTAGCTTAAGCCCGGTTTGCATTTCAAACGTTTCTATAATATTAAAGTCATTCAAATACCATGTCGGAACTGAGTTTTGAAAATTATTTGTCCATTTCAAGATGTTATTTACAATTTCTGTTCCATCTTCAATACCATTCAACCCATATGGGTCGGTTAATGCCGCCAATGCGTCATAAGCCAAATAATATAAGAGTTTATTCCAGAACTCATCTGGCGGCTCACCGTTAAAATACCCGCGAATCTGGCCGGTATAAAAATGTGGATACATTGTAGTCATCCATGCCATATTGTTCATGTCCCACCACGGATCGCCGTACGAAGCATTATAGCTGTTAAAATCAATCGCTTTCACTGTACCATCCGGCATACACATAATGTTGTCGGCGTTATAATCACCGTGGATAAAGGACACAGAACATGAAGATAGCACATCATGATGTTTGTTAAGATATTGTATGAGCATTTCACCGGTATCTGAATGTATATTCGGCAGGCTGTTGTACTTATCAACCCAATTCTTCACTTTGCGGTTAAAACGAACGGCCCAATCCTCGACACCCTCCGTCACCGGAACTCTATGAATCTTTCGTAGTGCTTCCCCCGATTTAAGCCCTAAAACATACTGCTCAATTTCGGTCACCATCGGCAATAAGGACTCTGCATCCTTACCGTCAAGCCATTCGGAAAGGGAGTATACCCTCATGCCGTCATCACATACACCGAATTCTAAAGGCTCGGGTACCGGAGCGCCTGCTTCATACAAATGTTTCATGTTGTCATACTCGGCCTTTTTGTGATCATGTTCTGTAATCTCTGACACCCGCAGAAACACCCGCCGACTATCGGCCGTGGTAGCGGAATATTTTTTATCCTCCGACCAGCCTTTATATATTGGCTCGGTGTGTATGATTGTTTTATATATGTTCATCTTTTGTTCAAACCGCCTCTATTCCACCTCGACCTCGACGACCGCATATCCATTCACCGCAGGTATGATGATCTCGTTATTCCTAAATGCCAATGCCTCGCCCTCGGGTACGAGGCGCGCCTTTGCGATACGCTTCCCGATGTAGTCGGGTAGGTTCAGGTTGACATGCAGATCATTCACGCAGGTGCGTTCCTCCACGATGTCTATATCCCTGCATTTTCGTACGGGTACATAGGTCAGGATGTGAATGGCTACCCTGTTTTTCTCGTGCTGGTGCAGCACAGACAGGCTTACGGTGGACGGCCCGTTGTGTGTGATTATACGCCTCGGGAGTAGCATATTGATCGCGTTGCTGATCAGCTGCTTGCACCAGAGCGGTGCGTTTTGCCTGTATTGGGAAAACATCGGATGCGTAAAATAGATCACGTCCGAATCGCTACTGTTCTTGTTATGGAGTATTGCGGGATATGCGGATTTCTTTGAGGACGGCGTGTAGCGGTGCGAGCAGAACAATTCACCCTCACGACTGAAATACGGCTCGTTTGCATTGATCAGCGGGGTCGCGCCGTTTTTGCCGGACTTCGGGCGTACGGCGTTACCGCGCAGATATATTACATACTCATTACCCGGTTCGAGGCCAATGGCGATCTCCTCTACGGGCGCATCTGTACTCGGAACGGAGCAACTCGGTATCTCTATGAACGTCGGATACTTCTCTGTCTTTCCGATGTATTCAATGCCAAAACATGACGGGAAAGCGGGGGATTTTTTGTTTTCTGATGCGTTTAAGCCGCCATCGCAACACGCGAGCACCTTTCCGCCCTTTTTGACATACGCGTCCAAACGTTTTTGAAACGCCTCCGTGGCCGTAAAGCCGTCCGGTAAGATGACAAGTTTATACGCATTCAGCTCCGCGTCTACATCGATGATGTCGAACTGTACCGACAGCTCCTCGAGTAGCTGCGCTGCGCCCATGATGTCCTCGGGGATGTGGTGCTCGGTGATCAGATCCTCATAGGTCAGTAATGCAGCCTCGACCACGGGCTTTGACGGGCGTGCCCATTCCTCGTATTGCGCGAACTGGCTGTAGACCTTTCCAATCAGGCGGTAGGTCGCGGCGTTCAAGCGCCCATAGGGCTCGAGCTGATCCCCGATCGAGCATGCAAATCCATAACTGAGCATACGGAAGCATTCGAATTCGAGCGCGGCGAGATTTTTGAGCGAATGGAAATCACCCCAGCCTGTATGGAACTTGCCGGTCATGCCCATGCAGTCCTTACCCAAGGTACGCGCATATCGTGCAGTCACAGGGAAATGCAGATATCCCCAGCTGTCGCCGGGCAGGCTCTCAAGCTCAAAATGCGTGTATGTATCGGCGCTGTCCTTTGTGCACGGCCCCACATGCCCTGCGTTATAGAAGATCGTGCAGTCAGCATTGTGCTTACGTACGATCATGCTCATGTCGTTTTTAAACCGTGTGAGCACAGTCTTTGCAAATGCCCTCACAGCGCGTTCGTCGTTTATATCTATACCGTTTCGCTTCATATCCAGTCGGCAACACGCGCAATAACAAGGCCTGATGCCCACGATATCAAAAAACAAGCCGTCGAGCTCCTTGCCCATGAGCTTGCAAATCTCCTCAGTCTGCTCCTTCAAAAATGTGAAATATCCCGTGTTCACGCAGAGCGATTGATAGAAGCCGGGCTGTGAAAACGACGAGCCTTCATGCGAGCCGTCGGCCTTTCTGATCAGCCACTCTGGATGCATGTTCGCGGTGAAATAGTCCCACTGCACCGTGATATAGATCGGTGCGCGGATACCCTCGTTATGTAAAGCGCGTACCTGTTCAACGAGTAGGTTCTTGTGTTCGAGGTTTGGGTGTACGCGCTCGGGAAACTTGCGCGACGGATAATAGAGCCAGCCGTGGTGACAGCGTGCAAAAACCGTGACTGAGCTTACCGAGGCCTCTTTAAATGTCCGGGCGAACTCGGCGGGGTCGAACTCGGCTGCTATACCCGTAATATGCTCCGATGTATGAAAGTCCAAATGAATCTGA
>CAZUNC010000085.1:0-9505 GCA_964621475.1 uncultured Defluviitaleaceae bacterium
AAAGGCACCCGTGCGTATTCAGCTCGGGGAGAAGCTCACACGTGGCCTCGGGGCCGGGGGCAAGCCTGAAATCGGCAGACGAGCTGCCGAGGAAACCCGCGATGTAATAGCGTCCGCTCTCGAAAATACGGACATGCTGTTCATCACCTCGGGTATGGGAGGTGGCACGGGTACAGGCGCAGCGCCTGTTATCGCAGGCATAGCACGCGAAATGGGCATCTTGACCGTTGCCGTTGTAACCAAACCGTTTGAGTTTGAAGGCGTACCGAGAATGAAGAACGCCCTCGAGGGTGTTAACGAATTAAAGAAAAATGTCGACACGCTCGTCATCATCCCGAATGAGAAGCTCGTTGAGATCATCGATGACGATACGACACTTGAAGAGAGCTTTGAAAAGGCCGATGAGGTTTTAAGACAGGGTGTTATGGGCATATCGGATTTGATCCTAAAAGAAGGGCTTATCAACTTAGACTTCGCGGATGTAAAGACGGTTATGTTTGAAAAGGGCATCGCTCATATGGGCGTAGGTCACGCCACAGGCAAGAACAAGACCGCCGCCGCTGCCGAAATGGCTATCAGAAGCCCATTGCTCGAAACCACAATCGACGGCGCAAAGAGCGCTATCATCAGCTTTACGGGCGATACGTCGCTGGGTCTTAAGGACATCAATGCAGCGGCTAAGATTATCAGAAACTCGATCGATCCGGAGGCTGATATCATCTTCGGTGCAACAATCAACGACGAGCTCAAGGATGAGGTTATCGTTACGGTAATCGCAACAGGCCTCGATGATACAGAAAAGAAGAAGCCAGCTCCGTTCAAGCCCGTTCAACGTCAACAGCAGCAACGAGCCGGAGAAGAAGTTCAAGAGCACGAAGAAGAAAAGAAATCAAATATCCGCGAGCTCGCCCCGATACGCAGGGAGAGCGACGGCGATCAACCGTTTGATTTCGAGATACCGATCTTCCTACAAAGAAAACGTAATTAGGATAACACCATACATATAATATTACTATATCTTTATCGTTGTAATAGATTGAAGGGTTATCATTGGTTAATACGGTCTTAATATTTATCAGCGCAGTGCTGGTCAACAACTTTGTACTAAACCGTTTCTTGGGGATATGCCCGTTTTTGGGTGTCTCCAAGCGTGTGGAAACAGCCTTTGGCATGGGTATGGCCGTTACGTTTGTCATGGTACTTGCCTCGGCTGTAACCTATTTTCTTTATAACTATGTGCTCGTACCGCTGCACCTCGAGTATCTGTACAATATCGCGTTTATACTGATTATCGCCTCGCTCGTGCAGCTCGTAGAGATGTTTGTAAAAAAATCCAGCCCGGTGCTTTATCAAGCGCTCGGTATTTATCTGCCTCTGATCACTACCAATTGCGCGGTGTTGGGTGTTACGGTGCTCAACAAGGATATGCAGCTCAATTTTATAACGTCTGTCATTCACGGTTTGGGCGCGGCTGTAGGCTTTGCGCTTGCTATTGTGTTGTTTGCGAGTATCCGTACCCGCATCGAGCACAATGAGATACCGAAGGCATTCAGGGGTTTCCCGATTGCTTTGATTACAGCCGGTTTGATGAGCATCGCGTTCTTAGGTTTCTCAGGGTTGATAAAGTTATAGGAGGTTACCTCATTGCTTTTTGCAATTGTATTGCCCGTATTGGTATTAGGATGCCTCGGGCTTTTTTTTGGTGTAGGACTAACCGTCGCGTCAAAGAAGTTTGCCGTAGAGACAGATCCACGCTTACCCCAGGTGCGCGACGCCCTTCCGGGTGCCAATTGCGGCGGCTGCGGTTTTGCGGGTTGTGACGCGTTTGCGGCAGCCGTACTGGACGGCACAGCCAAGCCTGATGCCTGCCCCGTGGGCGGAAGCAAGACATTACACAAGATCGCAGATATTTTAGGCATAGACGTGACGGAAAAGCAACGCGAATGCGCGTTCATCCGCTGCGGGGGCTGTGACACGAAGAGTAATTTCCGCTATGACTATGTAGGTTTGCGCAGCTGCGGAGCCGCAATGCAATTAGCTGGTAACGGCTCAAAGAGTTGCAAATACGGCTGCCTCGGTGGCGGTAGCTGCGAACAAGCATGTCACTTTGACGCCATCTCCATGAAGGAGGGTATAGCCGTCGTAGATAACGAGAAATGCACAGGTTGCAGAAAATGCATCGACGCTTGCCCGAAGAAGCTGATCGTGATGGTGCCGCATGATGCTGGTGTACGCGTGAACTGTAATTCGCACGATGTCGGCAAGGCCGTACGCGTAAACTGCTCTGTCGGCTGTATCTCATGTAAGCTATGCGAGAAGGCATGTGGCTTTGACGCAGTTCATGTCAGCGACAATCTCGCAACGATAGACTATGACAAATGCACGGAATGCGGCGCATGCGTAGAAAAGTGCCCGTCGAAGTGTATCATAAGGGTATAACAAACATTTACCACGGATACACACGGATAAAAAAACGGATCTCTACGGATAAACCACTTTTATATGGTGTTATCCGTACAAATCCGCAGAATCCGTGTATATCCGTGGTATTTTTTACTTACAGTAACAGTATCCCCGCTTCTTCGCAGCGCTTTATCATATCATCCGGCCACAGCGACGCCTGTACTTCACCTATATGAGCCAACTTTAGGAAATACATACATATCCTCGACTGACCCAAGCCGCCACCGATTGTTTGTGGCAGTTTGCCGTTTACTACATCAGTGTGATAGGCGTTTTTGAGACGATCTAAGCATCCCGCTATCTCAAGCTGTGTCTTCATTGTCTCCGCATCTACGCGAATACCCATCGACATAACCTCGAACGATTGATCGAGCACCTCATTATAGAACAACATATCACCGTCTAAGCTCCAGTCATCATAGTCCGGTGAGCGGCCATCATGCTTCTTACCGTCGGCTAACACCCCACCTATCTGTGTTAAAAACACTGCGCCATATGCCTTGCATATCAGATCCTCGCGTTCCTTTGGTGTTTTATCCGGATACATTTCTAAAAGCTCCGAAGAAGAAATGAAATGTATTTTTTCCGGAAGCGAAATATGTAGCGCTGGGTATGACGTATTTACAAAATCCCGAAGCTGTAAAAATGCGGCGTATATCCGCTCTACGGTACTACGCAAGGTTTGTTCATTGCGTTCGGATGCGTCGATGATTTTTTCCCAATCCCATTGGTCCACATATATCGAATGCAGGTTGTCCAGCTCTTCATCCCTACGTATCGCGTTCATATCCGTATAGAGACCTTCTCCGGCACAGAAGCCATATCGCTTTAACGCAAGCCTCTTCCATTTTGCGAGTGAATGCACGATCTCTATGTACTTACCGTTGTCACCGAGTGCGGGTACATCAAAACCCACTGCGCGTTCGTAACCGTTCAGATTATCGTTTAAACCCGTTTCCTGGCACACATACATCGGTGCGGATACGCGAGTGAGGTTTAATTCATTTGCAAGCGCACGCTCAAAAAAATCCTTAATTGCCTTTATCGCAATCTCTGTCTCCCTGATATCAAATATCCGTTTGTAATCCACTGGAACCTTTAACATACACGCCTCCGACATAATTTTAGTATTAATGCGATATCATATCATATGAAGCGTTCCTGTGCAAGTTACGCATTCACTCAACCTTCACTTGCATGCTTCTCAGAAAATGTAATATAATAAGATAAAGTTCCTTAACATTCAACTAAAGAACAGGAGGGTTTTTTTGAAAAACAAAGGAATAATGGCCATTTTAATGGCCGCAGTAATCTTAACGGTCAATGTATTTTTTATAAATACACCGACCTATGGTGCGACAAGTCCGACGGTTTATGTGGATGGTCGTGTGCTTAACACCGAAGTACCACCACAGATTATCAATGACCGCGTTATGGTACCATACCGCGCAATCGGTGAGGCGATGGGCGCATCGGTGGCTTGGGATCCTACGGATCGCAAGGTTTCCATGTCTTTAAACAATACCTATGTAGTAATGACCATCAACAATCCTAAAATGGTAGTTGGTACAATGTCGTTTTCTAGTGACGGTGGCATCATCTATACTGAAACAAATACCGTGACACTGGACTCACCACCTGTTATCAGAAATGACAGGACACTCGTACCGATACGCGCTATCGAAAACATGGGCGCATCCATCAGTTGGGACGCAACTACACGTACTGTAACGGCAAACTCCCCGATAGCCCCTACACCGGCTCCGAGGCCTACCCCGTCCCCAACGCCTACACCGACTGCTACACCGGCTCCTACGGGTTACACAGTCAGCGGTCGTATCATGGCACAGGACACAAACAGTGGTCTGTATGCGTCGCTGCAGCTTAAGAATTCATCGGGCACCAGCGTAGGCAGCACGACCTATACTGATAACAGCGGCTATTATACAATCACAAACGTACCTAACGGCACATACACGATCTATGTCTCGGCATCGGGTTACGCAGATGCTACGATGTCATCGTTTACAGTCAGCAACTCCAACGTAAGCAGCCGCGACTACACGCTGTCGCGTAATACCGGATACACAGTTTCAGGCCGCGTAATGAGCGGTTCGAGCAGCTCAAACCCGGGATCTCCACTGGCTGCATCTGTAAGCGTATACAACTCATCTAACCAACAGATAGGCAACACGGTAACGGCAGACAGCAGCGGTTATTTTACAATCAATAACGTACCGTCAGGTTCCGGATATACGCTTCGTGCGAGCTACTCGGGATATAACAACTACACAAGCAATACATTCACACTGTCTTCATCCAGCTCGAGTAACGATATATACATGACCTCAAGTTACGGTACTACCGGCGGCCCTTCAGGTTCGGGTGTCATCACCGGTAGGGTTACACTGAATGGCTCGGCGGTTTCAAGCGGCACGTCTGTATATATCCGTGGTACCAATACAGGATATTCGGAGACCGCTTATACAGACAGCAGCGGTAACTATACCACAAGCAGCCTGCAGTACGACAGCTATACCATCACGGTAACCTACCAGGGTTATACACGCTCGATACCGAACAGTTCGTTCTATAATTATTTATCCTCAAACAATAACATCGAGGTAACGAGCTCGTCCGGTTACGGTTCAGGTCAGATTTACGGCCAGGTACAGGGCTACAGCAACAGCGGATATTACTATAGTAACCTGAGGGTTAACGTATATTCTAGTGGCGGCTTGCAACAATATAGCACACAAGTTGACAGCAACGGCTATTATAGTATTCCTTATAACACGCTCAGTAGCGGCTCCTATACCGTTCGTTGCGTAGACTATAATGGCTCCGCTATTAGTACAGATTATCCTGTAACCGTCGACAGCTATTACGGTACATCGCAGGCTGTAAATATTTATCTTGGGCAGGGCGGATACTATAATACCATCAGCGGTAGGGTTGTCCAATTAGGAACATCGTCCGGTATATCAGGTGTATATTTGACATTCAGGGACTCCAACGGAGTAAATTGTGGTACTACCACATCAGGTAATGATGGTTTATTCACTTTACCGCTGCCGACTTATACAACAAATGGTTATTATATAATTGAAGCATCCGGTAACTATAGAGGCACAAAAGATGTTTATCCGGGCTACTACTCAAATGTAGAAATACAAGTAACGTATTGATGTTTTCTAAATTACATTAGATTAAAAAGAGGGCTGCAGCGATCGCTGCAGCCCTCTTTTTGTTGTCCAAGTTTCATTACTACAGCATCCAATAACAACGCTCTCATTCCATTCTTGCTTTTCCTACCTATCTTTATACAATTTATATGTGTGTCTTTCATATCACAATTATAAAGTAGGTAAATGTCATTCATAAAGGGATTCTACGTGACCGGTCTATGTGTTACAGATTACGCAAAAAGGATCTTACCAACCCCATCAAGGCGAGCGTATATTCAATTCCCCATGGAATATAGCCGCCGATTTTGAGTTGGATATGTCATTTAACCCGTCCGAGATCGCCAATATGTTAATCTCATATGAAGCGGAATTGCATGCCACTAGCAAGCCCTCTTTGAGTAAGTACAGTACAAAAAATATCGCATTATTCATATTTCCGTGGACGTGTTACTATTGTCGCTGCAGCCAGATCTGCTTTATAAAGCATTAGTGCAAATTTATATCTGCTGATCTTATTTTTCTTGACGAATAAATCATTTATATCCTATAAGACGTTGATTATCTTTGATGAAATACAGAGTTGTGAACGAGCATTGACATCCCTCAAATACTTTTGTGAAATTGCGCCAGAGTATCACATTGCCGCTGCCGGTAGTCTTTTGGGTGTAGCTGTAAACAGAGAGAAATATAGCTTTCCTGTAGGAAAAGTTGAAAGCATGATGTTATATCCGATGGACTTTGAAGAATTTATGTGGGCTATGAATGAAGATCGATTGGCACAAGAAATCAGAACCTGCTATGATGATATGATTCCAATGCCTGGCGCGCTCCATATCAAAGCTTTGGAACTTTACCGTTACTATCTGATTGTAGGTGGTATGCCAGCTAGTGTTTTAACCTTTATTAAATCAGCAAAATTGGTGCTTGTGCCGAATGTACAAAACGAGATTGTCAGCAACTATGTTGCTGACATGGCAAAATATGCTGATATTTCTGAAACTGTAAAAATACGTGCTTGTTTCAACTCTATACCCACCCAGCTTGCTAAAGAAAACAAAAAGTTTCAATTTAAAATTATTCAAAAAGGCGGTAGTGCTGTATTATTTGGGGCTTCAATCGATTGGCTGACGCAAGCCGGTGTTGTTTTTAAGTGCCAAAAAATTGAACAAGCACAAAATCCTATAGCTGTCTACACCGACTTATCATCCTTTAAAATATATATGTGTGATGTTGGGTTACTTGTTATGAAATCCGCTATTTCACAGAATACCATATTGACAGGAGAACCCAACATCTTTATGGGAGCGGTAATAGAGAATTATATAGCACAGGTACTTTCAACCAATGGATATACACCTTATTACTGGACAAGTGAATACTCAGCCGAACTTGATTTTGTAATGCAAAAGGACGCAGACATTATCGGCATTGAAGTGAAAAAATCAACCAGTACAAAATCTAAAAGTCTTTCTGTTTTTATGCAAAAATATCGTCCCACATATGCAATCAGATTTTCAGAAAAGAATTTTGGGAAAAGCGAAGAATTGTCCGCAGTGCCGACATTCTCAGTACCGCATTATGCGGCATTTTGTGTGTAAAATTCCGGATTCGCATTACATGGTCGCTCTACACAATAATCGAGTTACTCATATTCAACATTCGAAAACAAAACAATAAAACTCGTAAATGTGATTGTATAGTCTACCGACCCCTAACATTACAGCGCATTCCTCGCCCACAGAATAAACTTCGACCTATCCAACGGGTTCACACCGCGACGCGGTGCAATAGCCTCGGCATCACATTTACGGTATCCGCTCAATTCTGTAAACACAACCGCCCTACCCTTACTTACTGAGGCCATCCGTACATTCATGTCCATAGACGCTGATAGCGGTATCAATCCCTCTATGATACACCGTTCATCATCCGTCTGCTGCGTGTTTATATCCGCCTTCATGCGCAACAGCTCACCGATTACAGCATTCGATGCCTCTCCCGGACATGCGATCCGAAATGCCAATATCGGCTCGAGTAATGTCGTGCCACAGTTTTCGAGTGCCTTCATGAGTGCCATCGGCGTACACACAAAGAAATCCAACGGATGGGTATGTACGTTATGATACTCCCCATATACGAGCGTGACCTTTATATCCGTAACATTCCAACCCTTAAGACCCTGTTTTAGCACACGCGGTACAGCGGTCTCTACATGGTTTTGATACCTATACGGTAGCTCTTTTGGAGACACCTTACATTCATATATTATTCCGCTGCCCGGCTCCAGCGGCTCCACAATAAACCTCAACACCGCCCAGCATGGCTTCGGCATCGTGTAATAATCCACCCCTTCACCTATACGCGAGGGGGTTTCCAGATATATGACCCTTGGATCGCCAAAGCTCACGTCTATCCCAAAACGCTCCCGGAGGATATGCCCATACACCTCTTCCTGTATCAATCCCGTAATGCTGATAATCAACTCGCCCGTCTCCTGCGCATGATAATAATCCAGTAGCGGCTCCTCGTCATTTAATACGGTCAAGGCCTTCGAGAGCGCATGGAAATCCTTCACATCCGTGGGTTTTACGCTCACGGACATCAGAGGCTTTGGCAGTGGAATGAGTTTCGGCAGGTATTCCTGCGTCTCTTCCGCATCCCCTATCAGAACGACATCACCTGGTTTTACCTCTGCTAAACCCATCATCCCTACGATCTCGCCTGACTGCGCCTTGCCGGCATCCTCATAGCGCTCACCGCGAAACCGCCTGATCTGCGTTATCTTGCCCGTTACCCCATCGGGTAACAGCGTAACGGCATCCCTATTCTCAAAGCTGCCGCAAAAGACTCTCATATGCGCGATCCTACCCATCGCCTCATCAGCATCCACCTTAAACACAAGCCCGAGCGAAACACCCCGAGCATCCTCAAAGGGGCGTGGGGTTATAAAATCCGTAATACCCTGTATAAGCCTGTCGATGCCGACATCGCATATTGCGCTGCCGCACATGACCGGATATAGCAGTTTATCTGTACCGAAAAACCTCGTATGCTCACATAGTGATGTATACGCCTGCTCATATGTAGCTGTTCCGAGTATATAAGCCTCTGTGACATCATCGTCGTATTCAGCTACCGACGCTATAAACCGTTCGACATCGGCCTCATCGTTCATATCCGGTAGCATCACCGCTCGCTCAGACAGCTTTGATCGTATCTGATCATATACCGCACTTGGGTCCGCACCCATACGATCCGTTTTGTTTATAAACATAATCGTAGGTATATTGTGCTTACGTAGCGTATCGAATATGATTTCGGTCTGAGCCTGCACACCCTCCACCGCCGACAATATCAAGATACATCCGTCGATTACAGATAACGCCCTGCACACCTCGGCTGAAAAATCCGCATGTCCCGGTGTATCTATTAGGTTTACCGTTGCGTTGCCGATATTAAAGGTCGTTACGGCTGCTCTGACCGAGATGCCTCGTTCCCTCTCGACCGGCAGGAAGTCCGTCTGCGCGGTACCGTTATCGACACTCCCCAGTTTCCTAATCGCCCCTGTTTTATATAACATCAGTTCGGTCAGTGTCGTCTTGCCAGCATCGACATGCGCCGCAAACGCAATGTTTATAGCACCCATTTCCATCCTCCCACTTATGTATATTCCTCCAAAAAAGGGCTGTGTCAAATGAAGCATTTTGACACAGCCCTTTTTATTACGTTATTGATTGTTATCTTCGTTTTTAGCCTTTTTGTTGTTGTTATTCTTTGACTTCTTAGCGTTCTTGTCAGGCATAAGGCAACTCCTCCATTTAAGAATTTTCAATATCAGTTTATCCCTTACACCT
>CAZUNC010000086.1:0-9390 GCA_964621475.1 uncultured Defluviitaleaceae bacterium
CCGATAACACCCGATGGTCCATAGCCGAAAACGGTGGGTTCATGAACGCCCAGCCACATGTTTCTCTTGAGGCATCCTATTACTATCAGAACAACACGGTCTTGGTTGACCAATATGTGATCCTCACGGACGAGGGTATCCACGAATACCTAATATGGAATACGTTATATACTAAAGAAACCCTGACCGATGAGGTTACACCGTTTGGCTTCCAGATAAAAGGTGTACATGACGATGAATGCGGCAGCCCGTATACCGGGGAGTTCGAAAGGATATGCTTTATGATTAGTAAGCCGGAGTAGGTTTGTAAGACTTAAAAGGCCATGCATGATTGGGACGGAACCCAATCATGCATGGCCTTCTTTATGAATATACACTTCTTTTATGCACCATCTCAATACAGATCACTGTGCGTACCTATTCGCTCAAATACAATAATCCCATTTCCAACTTGATAAACCAACAGCCAGTCTGGCTTTATGTGGCACTCTCGGCAGCCTTCATAGTCGCCGTACAGGGCGTGGTCTTTATATTTTACATCCAAAGGAATTTCGCTTATTAATTTGCACATAATTTCATCAATCTGAGAAATATCCCAGTTACGTTTGATAGCTTGCTTGTAGTCCTTCTTAAATCTGCCTGTGTAATCGGGTTTTAACATCAGGCTTTCAACTCCCCTAACATGTCATCAGCGCTTTCAAACCGAGTTTTGCCGGACTTAATGATATCATTACCCTCTCTGATCGCTTCGAGTGTTTCCATATTAGGTGCATATGGGCGCAAATTGAACGGCAGTCCGCCGACGTTGCGTGATGTGTACAAAAACACGTTGATTGCATCGGTAAGGCTCAAGCCGTATCGGGAGTAGATTGCCTCAACATCGGATTTAACTTGTGGGTCAATACGGATATACATGCTTGCACTTTTGGCCATAATAATCACCTCTCTTATTAATATACCAAATATATAGCATATTTTATACAAAAGCAATACATTGTGATCAATTTGATAGACAAACTAAAAAAGCCATGCATGATCGGGAGGTAAGTCCTAATCATATATGGCTTTTTTGAAGAATTGATATACAGTACCCCAATTTATGGGTTAATGCATGTCAAAATGAATGCCCGATTCCTTTAAGACAAATCCTCGAACCTAAAAATCTGAAACCTTCTCTTACCAATCATCTGCTTTTCCAGCCTACGAAAATGATCGGAGCCAAAGCTCTGAGACTTGTCGGAGCACACGGCCACAACAGCCCCGTCCTTCAATACCGGTCTCAAATTATCCAGCAGCGTACTCTGACACATGCCTGTGCCCACTCTGGCCCCCGCGACCGTATCATCTGCTCCGCACGCTACCGCTCCCTGCCATGCCACCATATTCCCATATGGCACATCTACAAACACCAGATCGACCTTAAATCCGCAATCCTTCAACGCATCCTTAGAGAGTATATCTGCCTTAAATACCTGCCAATTCACCTCGCGCGTCCTATCCAACTCGGCCATTAACCTCCGTGCGCTATCTAACGCATCAGCATGTGACACCTTCCCATAGGCTGCCTGCAGTTCCGAGAGCCGCCGCATGCGCCTTTCCATACCGTCCTCATTCAACAGCGATAGGTTCTCTTGTGCGATCTGTATCGCCTCCTCGTCGATATCCGAGGCCAAAATCGTTTTTATCACATCACGATTCAAAAATCCGAGCACGGTCAGCAGATAACCACCCCCGCAGCACGGGTCATATATGCACAGATCATCCGGAGTGTTCAGATAGCTTACGCACCGGCCAAATATCTCCTGCGCAAGTCGTATCGGAAAGTTCGTATTTCCGGCTCTATGCATAATCACCCTGCCGCAGGCCAAATCCTCAAAGTTCTCGTTCTCGCAATACTTATACTGCATTTATTCCCCCTGTATCCATTACTTTTCATCACTCGCCTTTAATATTTACCCCGTTCTTCAGCTTCTCATTATCCGCGTCCGATACCACAAAATCACCGGCACCGATCCCCTGCTCTATCACTATTTCCAATCTGAGCTCGAGCCCCTTCGTGACCTGAACCTTCTGTGCCTTGCCGTTTTTGACCAGCCATAGCATATCCGCGTCGTTTTCGGTAAAGACTGCCGTCTTTGGCACCGTGAGCTTGTTATCCTCGCTGTATGTTATAAACCTCACATCCACATCATAACCCGCGCCGAATTGCACATCCGCGGGCAATTGATTGGTGTCCGGCTTTATGCTCACCTTGACCTTACTCTCCTCGACACCCACCGCAGACCTTTTGATCTCTGCCGTTGTGGATATTTTATCTATTATCCCGGAAAATTGCACATCACCGCTGCGTCGCTTCATTATAAGCTCAACCATATCCCCGGCCTTGATGTTATCCGAATCCTTAGTGGAGACAAATGCTTCCACGAGCTCCTGATCGTTTGATGTGATCTCGGCTACCTCCAGATTTGTGCTCACGACATTCGTACCCTTGGTGTTCAAGCTTGTTATCACGCCATCTACCGGTGCTGTGATCTTACTATTGCCTATATTCGCTCTTAGCTTATCGATGGCCGCTCGTTCGGACTGTATCAGGGCTTCGTAATAGGCCTTCATCGAAGTCGAGTAGTCCTTCTCTATTGATTGATTTAACGCCTCTATACGCGCGCTTAGCGAGGCCTTCATCGCTTCGTAGTAGCTCGTTTCGCTGATAGCTGTATCCGTCCCGGATATGATCAGTTCCTGCTTACTTATATCTAAGTCGTTCTGATACTTTTCAACCTGGGCCTTTGCACTCTCATATTCGGACTGTGATAACCCGCCCGCATTATATAATATCTCGGCCTTGCGCAGATCCTCTTGCGCGCGAGCTAAGTCGCTCTGCTTCTGCTCGACCATTATGGTTTGCAGCCGCTCCCGTTCCTCACTCGAAACATTCTTGTTACTCAGGCTCTCTTTGCTCGCAGCCTCTTGTGCTTCCAGCGCCTTCTTTTCATTAAGTAGGCTGTCGCGGTTAGCTTTCATGTCACTGATGGCCTTCTCGCGCTCCAGACTCAGGTTTGCTATCTGTGCCTCGTACCCGTTGATCACACCCTCAACGCGTGCTATCTCTAACTCAATCGGCGCAGTGTCAATCTCGCAAAGCACATCGCCCTTGCTTACACTCTGCCCTTCTGTAACGTTAACGCTTATGATTTCGCCCTGCACAAGAGGATAAACCTTAATCGCATTCTCCGATACCACACGGCCCGTTTCCAAAAAGCTCAGCTGGGCTGTCTTAGGTTCGGCCTGCGCCAGCGGCGTTACCACCGGCATATTCAGATAATAAAAGCCACCCGCCGCACACGCCAGTAATACGATGATCGCTATAACAATTTTAACGCTTTTCTTCACTTTTATCACCCCATCTATTATTCGCGTTCCTTTAGAACCTCTACCATATCAAAGGTACGTATGCGTTTCTTTGCCGAAAATCCGGACAATATAATCGCCGCCGCGCATCCGAGCACACCGGTAACAAACGCCGAGAACGGCAGAGACGACGGCATACTGAACAGCGACACGTCCATTATCGAATTGATCGCGTTGATTAAATACTTTGTAAAAGGTATACCCAATAGCATGCCTATTATACTTAAGGTCCAGTATTCAAAATTCATGATATCGCAGACTTCGTTAACTGTAAGGCCGAGCACACGCAACGTAGCAAACTCCCGCTTGCGTTCGGACAGTGAAATGGTCGAGGTATTATAGATAATAGCAAACGCAATCAATATTCCCACGACATCAAACACATAAAACAAGCTCGAGTACATGTCCAGCATATTCTTATATTTTCGTAGCGTGCTTTCCTTGTCCTCGATTGATAGAACATTGTCTCCGTCTCTTGTATAGTCCTTTAGGTATTCAATGTTATCCGTGTTCAATATAACCGAAGTAGCCGTTTTCGGCATGTTAAAGAATTCCGACATGGCCGACAGCTCCATATAACAGCCCGAGCCTAAGTTCTGCTCTATTATCCCTGTGACATAGATCGGTTCGTCCTTATCAAGCATCTGCGACGATAGATATATCCTGTCTCCGGGCTTCGCGTTTATCTTCTTAGCTATGCCGTTACTGAGGATAAGACCGTTCGTCGGGGGCTTGTGCCGAACCTTTGTGTTCGTATCGCTGATCCCATACAGAGTGGAGGTTTTATCCACACCGGTTATCACGATGCCCTCTTGCAAATGCTTGTTTTTTAATACAACCGGAATCTCCAATAGCCCCTCGGCATGTGTTACATAATCGATGTTATATACGGTATTTACCGCCTGATCATAATTCTGGGGCTGCTTGAGCGGTATCTTTACATCATATAATAATATATCCTGAAACTGCCCGTAGATCATCTTGTCGATAATGGAACTGAGGCTACCCGAAAACGTCAGTAATGCAAACGATAGCATTACACCGATTACGATAAATGCGGAGCGGACAGGGCTTCTTGTGATATTACGTATCGCCATGTGCCCACTCGAATTTAACAACAGCCTCAACGCCGATATCTTACCCACCAGATCAAACTTTGATTGTTTAGGGCTTTCAGGGCGCATAGCCTCGGCTGGATTCATCCCAAGTGCCTTTAATGCACCCATCAGTGAACCTGCGAGCCCACTCACCGTACCCATCAATATTGCACCGAGTCCAAACAATACACTCACGCTCGTTTTTGCGCCGGGCAACATGAAGAATTGCAGAAACAGCGAAAAGTACACACCGGACGCGAAATAGCCAACTATGAAGCCAAACAACCCACCTGACAGGCCCGTCACTGCACCGTACACGAGGTAATGCCTGAGTATCTGCGCATTTGAATATCCAAAGGCCTTTAGCGTACCTATTTGCGTGCGTTCCTGCTCGATAATCCTTGTCATCATCAAATACATTACAACCATCGACATGAGCATAAACACTACCGGCACCGTGGATGCCATCGAACTAATCGCGGTTATTTCCAGATCCAGAAATGAAAAGCTGATCTGGTTTTTCTTATCGTAAAGCTCATTCAAGCCATATGGCGACAGCACATCCTCAAGATGTATCTTTACATCGTCGAATGTATAACCGTCCTTTAGCGTAAACGTCACGTCATTCGCAAGCCCTACAGACTGCGTGAGGTTCGCTAGGCTGCGATAGGAGACGTATCCGATGCCAAAGCCGCTCTCGTCCGGCAGCATGTCTATCACACTCTTGGTTATATACACATACTCAGGGCTTAATGCCGTGCCGTTCAGATAATATACCTTCTCATGACCGCCGTAATAAACCTTGATCGGATCCCCGATCTTCAGATTATTGGCCTTCATAAACGCCGTGTTTACGAGTATCTGATTGTCATCCGATATAGGACTTCCCGATATGGACAGCCCGTTTAAGCCATCGATTCCATCGTCTACGTTTTCTTCCACCGAGATCAGCCGCATCGTAATCGTAGCGTCGGAGCCCTCTACCTCCGCTCGCATTTCCGTAACGTTGCGCAGCTGTACCTCATCTATCCCCTCTATGCCCGTAAAGATATCTGCCATACTGAGTGGTATCGCTTTAACCTTTGCATATACATCCGCGAGCTTGTAATCCCTATAAAACCCATCCCGCGACAGCGCAAGCCCACCTACGGCTATGTTCATCGCGGTGTATAACATGATGCCCATCAGGATTAGGTACATGCAGGATATGTAGGCCTTTTTGTTTTGCCAGATGGCCCGGACGGCCTTTCTATACAACATCACCAGGACACCTCCTCCGGAGGTATCGGATGGCTGTTTTCGATGATCGTGTCTATCAAGCCGTCCCTGATATTGATTATTCTGTTGCCCATGCTTCCGATCGCGGAGTTATGGGTGATGATTACGACGGTTTTTCTATACTTCTCATTGAAGTTTTTCAGTATCCTCAATACCTGCACGCCCGTGTTGATATCGAGCGCACCGGTGGGCTCGTCGCATAATAATATCTGCGGGTTCTTGCTGATCGCACGCGCGATGGCTATACGCTGCTGCTCACCACCCGACATCTGCGCCGGAAAATGCCCGCCGCGTTCAGACAGCGCCACATCCTTTAAAAGTTCGTCCGCGGATATGGGCTTCGGCGACAGCTCCGAGGACAGTACGATATTCTCACGCGCGGTCAGGTTCGGTATCAGGTTGTAGAACTGAAACACAAAACCCACGGCGTTGCGTCGGTATAGCGTCAACTCCTTTTCTGAGGCTGCGGAGATATCCTTGTTTAGATATTTTACCGTGCCTGACGTCGGCTTATCGATGCCGCCGATGATATTTAACATCGTGCTCTTACCGGAACCCGACGGCCCCAAGATCACAACAAACTCACCCTCATGCAGTTCCAGGCTGACACCCTTTAATGCCCTGACCGTGACCTCGCCCATCAAGTATTCCTTTGTTACCTCATTTAACTCCATTATCTTTTCCACATCATCACCTGCCATCTCTATGTAAGCCATTATAAACCTGCTGACCACTTCGGTCAATCTCTTTTATATTGACACAGATACATAGGTATGCTATATATAGATTTGCCTATGCATAGTTTACTTATGTATCGCTTACTTATGTATTAATGAGGGGAGGTAGACCTTGGTTATCGACGGGCAGTTATTAAAGGGCAGTATTTCTCTTATGGTACTGGAGCTGTTGTCCCGAAAGGATATGTACGGTTATCAGATCATTAAAGAAATGAGTCAAGACTCAATGGGTGTGTTTGATTTGAAGGAAGGCACGCTGTATCCTGTGCTGCATTCACTCGAGCAGCAGGGACTTGTGGACGCGTATTGGGAAAACAGTACTAATGCGCGCAAGCGCAAGTATTACCACATATCCGAAAAGGGTATGAAGGAAGTATCGAAAAAGAAGGAACACTGGCAGATGTTTACAAACGCCGTGAACAATGTATTGGGGGTAGAGTATGCAACAAAGTGTATCGGATTTTTTAAACAACGTATGCAGCCATATACGCTCACGTAAATGGCAGGTAGCCATCCGCTCCGAGATATCGGGCCACATCGCGGACAAGGTCAGTGAGTTATGTAACAAAGGTATGTCCGAGGACGAAGCAACCGCTGCGGCTATCCGCCAAATGGGCAACCCGAATCAGATTGGCCAGCACTTAGCCAAGCTGCACAAGCCCGAGACAGCTTATATGATCTGCGGACTCCTTGTGTTTATCGCATTGTTTCCGTTTTCGGTTTTTGTAACCGGTGGCAGGATCTCCGAATTCATCGATCCCGCATCTATGTTTACGGTTTTTGTGGGCACAGCCGCGCTCGTGCTTGCCGGTGGCGTAAGGAGCTTAAACGCCGAGATATTTCTGCAACGCTTTTCAAAGCTTGTAATGCCCGTAGGCGCTGTATGGAGCGTATTCGGTGTCATACTGATCATGCGCAGGCTTAGCGATCCGGCCAGTATTGGTCCTGCGTTCTCCGTCGTTTTGCTGTCGTTGTTCTACGCGTTTATACTGAGCGTGATCGCAAGGGCATTAGAGCCGTATACAGCCACCGCGCGTATTCGCAATACCGATATCATCGGCGAGATACAAGGGATTTGCTAAAAAAAGAACGGAGCTATAACAAAGAACCCCTGCCACGGATTGTACAAATATATTCCGTGGTAGGGGTTTTCTTTTTGCTATATCCCCGAGCCAATATGCCGTAGATTACCTTGCAGGATGACCCTATTCTCAAAAATCCTTACTGAAAACCCCCAAGACCATATAATCCTCTTGAATATAATCCATTTTTAGAAAGTAGTCGTTTTCACCCATTCCTTCCGTGGTTCTTTTTCCGTTTATCTCAATATATTCGATCATATATCCCTCATTAGCTTTAAACCGTATCTGACACGGCAGACCATAGTCGACAATTATTTTCCCTATCGGATCAGCTAAACCTTCACCCTGCACGCTAATCGTTAACAAGCATTTCTTGATAGCACGCAATCTATTGTAAGGACCCACATGCCAGTCTACCTTCCCCTTGGGGATAACATCGAAAAGTCCGGCGAGCGCGTTGGCTTGAATCGCTTTGGGCGGTTGTATATATGTACCACCGCCATTGTAATTTTTATTAGCCACGTCGGCCTCCAACATACAAAAATCAAAGCGATAATATGTAGTTGGCGTATCGAAGGTAAAAATCGGGTCGCAAACCTTGCCATTCGCATCAAAATACACTTTCATTTGAGTGCTACCGCCTGAGACATTGCCATATCCGACAGTGGAGTCCTTGGCTACATGGAGTAACCCTTCGTATTGCGTCATGCTGCCGGTTTGTAACATGAGTTTTCCGTAGCTATTATATTCGAGATAAATAGATGAAAACTTGTCGCCTATGATTTTATCCTTGATAATAACCTCACCACCGACAATGTTGAGTTGTCCGTAAACATCATTGTCTTTAGCCTTAATAATAAGCTGCCCGGTAACGTCAGCATGGCCTCCGATCTTTGCGCGCCCGCCGATATCGATCAAGAGTGCGCCTGCAGAATCAACCTGAAGCACGGAACCATGCTCCATATTTAAAACCGCGCCATTATGTACAGCATAGCCGGGCTTGACGTATGAGCCGCTCACTATTAGCTTGCTGCCTGTTCCAAAATACATTTCCTGTTGGTTTTCCATGTCAAAGCCATATGAATGAGCCTGCGCTGACGGTGTCGGACGGAAACCAGCATCGACAATCTCGTAACGTAAAACATTAGTGCTTTTGTACATAGAAACAGCACAGCCTGCGCAAGCCAAGCCGCTGTCATACTGCGCACCTCCACGCGTACCGCAGACTATGATAGGGGTAACACCATCGCAATCCAACCACAAACCGCCCAGGTTTATTCTGCCGACAGTGCCGCCAACAAACATGTTTTTTACATTTACCCGTCTTTGAATCAATGTGCTGTTGTCGGTTATGGTCAGTATGCCTTTTACCTGAATATCGGTTGCACTGCTTAGATCCATCACGCCACTGTTATCAACATTACCGACTGTCACCGAGCCGTCTATGTTTACCGGGCCGTGGATCTTCATCCTGCCCAATATAGTAGGTTTACTGTTAGGCTCCACAACAATTCCGCCTGTAACATGAACCGAGTCTTTATTTCCTATAATCGGGTTACCCGATATACGCAGGGCTTCCCCTCCCCCGGTGTTTTCTAAAACTATGTTCCCCTTTATAACGTGAGAACCTTGGCTGCCATCGTGTACAACCAAATGCTTGGCCCACAAATCCTTAACAGAACCTTTGTCTATTACGCTACCAATGATGATGCTTATCTGGCCGGCCTTAATCGATTTTGTCACCGTGCTGTCAACGACGTTTATGACACCGCAGTTGATCTCTCCGCC
>CAZUNC010000087.1:0-9307 GCA_964621475.1 uncultured Defluviitaleaceae bacterium
GGGTGGGAATAATGCGCAAAGAGGCTAAAAGGCATTACACTTTCATAGTCACAAACGTTCTGCTGACGCTTTTCTTGGCGCTCATCGCATGTGTGCTGCTGCGTTACGTTCGCATGAGGCTTGATCAGGATGTAAAGGTCAACCTATTAGAGATCACCCGGCAAAACTCACGTGTTATAGCCGAGCAGGCGGCACTCGATTTCAGTCGTCTGGATATGCTCGGTTCATATGTATATGATCAGTTCGGCAGTATGGATGACCCCGCTATCCATGCCTTTTTAAAGGAACAGGCCGATCATCTGGGTTTTTACCAGCTGATTGTATCCAACCCGTCCGGTAAGGCATACTCAAGCGTAAACAACGAACGCCTTGATATCTCGAAGCGGTTATACTTCAAGACCGCAATGTCCGGCATGCCGCATTTCTCAGACAAGATCGTATCGCTCATAGACGGCAAGGACATCTATATAGCCTCGGTGCCGATCCTCCGTGACAACCGGATCGTAGGCACCATGCACAAGGTCTATACAGCCGAAACCTTTGGCAATGTCTTTGACATATCACTGTTTAATAACCGCGGCTACATAAACATCATAAACGACGCGGGCGATGTAATGGTACACGCAGCCGAGGATGGCGTGAGCCTGATTAACAATAACTACTATCGCGAGCTCTACTTGCGCGACAACGCGGAGCAGGCCGAGCTGATAAAGTCCGAGCTCGCAGCCGGTAAGAGTGGCTTCGTTGAGGTCAGCATCAATAAAAAGAACCATTTTGCCGCTTATATGAACATCGAACGCGCTCATGGCTGGAGCATCATTGCAGTCGTGCCGTCCGAGGTCATCTCGCACAACTCTACACTCGTGACGACACTTGTGCTGTTACTGCTGGCGGTTTTGACCGTGATATGCGTGCTGTCGTTTACGATCTTTTATACCCAGTCGCAAAGGTCGAAGCATGCTCTGGAGGTCATGGCGTTTATCGACAACCTGACCGGCGGCAACAATTTTAACCGTTACCTAATCGAAGGTCCCGCGTTGATTACGCGCAACCACGAGACGAGTTACGCCGTGCTCAAGATGGATATCGATAACTTTAAGTTTATTAACGATCTACACGGCTTTGATTTCGGCGACACAGTATTAAAGTCCGTTTATATCTCCCTATCCGACGCCATGTCCGATAACGAGCTTTTGGCTCGCGGCTCCGGCGACAACTTCTATGCGCTGATCGAATACACCGATTTAGAGACCACCGAACGCCGGATCGCGGATGCGGTTACATCCGTGTTTGACAGCTACAGTATCTTCTTCTCGATCTCCTGCGGCGTGTGTCCTGTCGGCGACTCGAACGAAAATCCGAGCGAAACCCTCCAGCAGCTCATCGACAAGGCTACGATCGCCTCCAAATATATCAAAGGCAACGCAAAGCGATTTACGGCGCTGTTCAACGAAAAAATGCTTGGTGCCCTCAAGGAAGAAGAGGAGATCAAGCAGACGATGGAGCATGCGCTCAGAAACGGTGAGTTCGAACCGTTTTTCCAGCCAAAGGTCAATGTATACGAATCCCGAATACGCGGCGCGGAGGTGCTCGTGCGCTGGCGCAGCCCCCAAAAGGGCCTGATCCCGCCTATGAAGTTTATACCGACGTTTGAAAAGACCGGCTTCATCGTGGATGTAGATCTGTGCATGTTTGAATGTGTATGTAAAAAGTTACGCGGCTATATAGACAGCGGCATCGAACCGATCCCCATATCGGTCAACTTCTCACGCGTACATCTGTATAACAGGCAGTTCATCGCAAATATCAAAGACCTCGCAAAGCAATACGACATACCCTCGGGCTTCATAGACATTGAATTGACCGAGAGCGCTATATTTGAGAACCTCGACACAATAAAGGAGATTACAGTAGAACTGCAATCCTTTGGCTTTACGGTGTCTATGGACGACTTCGGCAGCGGCTATTCCTCGTTAAATATGCTAAAGGAGATACCGATCAATGTATTAAAGATCGACAAGGACTTCTTTGTCGGCAACAGCAGTAACGAACGTCGAAACATCGTGATCCGCCATATCGTTGAGCTTGCCCACAGCCTAGATATAAAGGTCGTCGCAGAGGGCGTCGAGACAGCCGAGCAGGTGGAGTTTCTACAGCAGATCAACTGTGCCATTGCGCAGGGTTATTATTATTCCAAACCATTACCGAGCAAGGAATTTGACGAACTGTATGCGAGGGGGATCATATGAAGTATATCGCGTGGACATTGATACTCGCGCTGATTATAACGTCGTTTACGGGCTGTAAAAAGACCAACAGCCAGTTGCGTATCGGGGTTTCCATAGCCGTTTTAAACGCGGATCGTTGGAAGAAGGATATCGCATACATGACGAAATACGCCGAGGAAATAGGCGTTATAATCGAGACACAGCTCAGCGACCAGGACCCCGAGCGCCAGCTTGAGATCTGCAAGGATATGATAGACAGAGGCATCGATGTATTGATATTGACCCCGGCTAATGCAACGCAGGCTGCCGATATCGTAAAGCTCGCGCATCAAAAGAAGGTCAAGGTCATTTCGTATGACCGCGTGGTGCTCAACGAAGCCGTCGATCTCGTGATTACCTTTGATGGTATAAAGGTCGGCGAGTTGCAGGGTAAGTTCTTGGCCGAGACCGCTGACTCGGGCAATTACATCGTGTTCTCAGGCGATAAGGATGACTTCAATGCATCGATATACCTACAGGGAGCGATGAAATACCTTCAACCCATGGCCGACAGCGGTGCGATTAATATTGTAGCGCAGTCCGACCTGCCAAAGTGGTCCCCGGATGAGGCTAAGCGTATCGTTCAGGAAACGCTCTTGGCATACGATAACGACATACAGGCCATACTTGCTCCCAACGATACGACAGCGAGGGGCTGCATAGAGGCATTAACGGAGGTCGGTCTCGAGGGCAAGGTCTCCGTCACGGGCATGGATGCGAATATCGCGGCTGTGCAGCGTGTGATCGATGGCACGCAGGGCATGACCGTGTTTAAAGACATCCGCGAGCTCGCAAAGACCGCAGTCGACCAAGCCGTCAAGCTCGCCAAGGGTGAAAAGACCAACGAAAACGCCGTACTCGACACCCACAGCAAATCCCCGGTGCTCTCGCTCTATGTGGAGCCACAGCTCGTGATCAGCGCAAACCTCGAACGCGTTTTGATTGAATCGGGCTTTTATACACGTGATGAGGTATACGAATGAAACACTGTTTTACTAAAAGCCTATCTCCTGCGCGAGCTCCTTTAATACCGCAGCGGACTTTCTGACATCCTCAAGTTCATCATTCGAAAACGGAGCTTGAATAATACGCTCCGCTCCGTTCGCATTTACGATCGTGGGTAACGACAAACAAATGTCCTTGATACCGTATTCATTCTCTGCGAGGCTCGACACCGTGAGTATCGAGTTTTCGTTCCCGATGATCGCCTCGATAATACGCCTGACCGCGAGCGCAATAGCGTAAAAGGTCGCGCCCTTCTTTTGTATGATTTCATATGCTGCGTTCTTTGTGCGCTTATGAAACTCGTCCTTACATAACGTGGCCTCGTCACAACCCTTGCAGATATTGCAATACAGCTCTATCGGTATACCCGATACGGTCGTGATGCTCCACGCGGCAACCTCCGTATCGCCATGCTCCCCGATTATAAAGGTATGCACATTACGAGGATCGATGTTTGTATGCTGTCCTATCAGGAATTTCAACCGTGCGGTATCCAACACCGTACCCGATCCGATTACCCGATTCTTTGAAAACCCCGAGAGCTTGTAGGTCACATAGGTCAATATATCCACCGGATTTGTAACGACCAGTATGATCGTATCGTTCACGCAATATTTCAATATATTATCCACGATGTTTTTGAGTATCCCTACATTTCTATGCAGCAGATCCACACGGGTCTCACCGGGCTTTTGGCTTGCACCCGCCGTAATTATAACCATATCCGAACCCTTTATCAGGCTGTAATCCGATCCTCCTGCTATTAACGCAGGTGATACAAAGCTCACGCCATGGTTCATGTCGAGTGCCTCGCCGTCCACCTTGTCTCCGTTGACATCGATCAGCACAATCTCCGAAACGAGCCCGCTCAACATGATCGTATACGCGGTAGTCGCACCCACATTACCCGCTCCTATTACCGAAACCTTCCCTTTTAACATATATCCTCCATTCGCGGCCTCGCCGCACACGTCTATCTATATTCTCTCTCGTAGATCCCTTTTAGCAGGGTTATCTATGACCTTGCCGTTCTCTGTAAACCTCGAGCCGTGACAGGTACAATCCCATGTGTGTTCTATGCTGTTCCATTTCAGAGCGCAGCCCATATGCGTACAACGCTTCGTCTCGGGCGTGAGCAGGTTCGCGGTCGCCTCGAATAGATTTACAGCCAACTGCGCTTTTATCATATCCCTATCCGGCCTGAACACCTCCGCGTACGCAGTGGGTTTATCCATTAGCATGTCCGTCAAAACCCGCGCGGCAACCATCGACGAGGTCATGCCCCATTTATTAAACCCCGTCGCGACATAAATGCCCGCGTACAGACTCGATAAAACGCCTATATATGGCACACTGTCGAGGCTCATACAGTCCTGCGTCGCCCAAGAGTAAGCCTCGTCTGCTTTGGGATAATACGTTTGAGCGAACGCACGTAGCTCATTCCAGTTTCCGCCTTGCTTGCCGCTCCTGTGATCGCCGCCGCCCACCAACAGCATCCCGTCATAATTTCTGAACGACATCCCGTTCTTCGCTTCATCCACATACATGCCGCAAAGATCAGGCGCGTTTCGTAATGCGATTACATACGAACGGTGCTGATACAGCTTTGTAAAATATAGCCCGGCCAGATTGATCATCGGGTAATGCGTTGCGATGATGATGCGTTTCGCCGATATCTTACCGCCGCGCGTATACGCCACACGCCCGTCTATCTTCTCAACAAATGTGTTTTCCCGGATGTTGAGACCCTTTGAAATGTGTTTGATGAACTTCAATGGATTGAACTGCGCCTGCGTGTTGAACTTGATCGCCCCGTCTGTCGCGAACGGCAAATTTAGCTTGTCGCAAAACTCTACACCGAGACCGAGCCTACCGACCGCCTTGGCTTCGGCCTCGATGGCTCTGCGGTTTTTGAGTGTATATACATATGAGGGCTTCTGCTCGAAGTCGCAGTCTATATTTTTACAAAGCAGCTTATATTCCTCGAGCGCACGTAGGTTTGCGTCCAGATACTGCTTTGCGCGTTCCTTGCCCATATCCTTTATGAGCTTGTGATATATCAGCCCGTGCTGCGCGGTGATCTTGGCTGTTGTGTTCTTTGTGATGCCACAGCCTATATTGCCGCCCTCCACGAGCATATAGTCTATCCCGCTCCGCTTCAGAAAAAACGCGCATAAAAGCCCTGCCATTCCGCCGCCTATGATCAGCACGTCCGTTTTGGCATTACCCTTATGCGCGTTATATGTTGTTTCGTTTATATCGATACTGTCCTGCCAGCAACTGCCACATATCGAGTTCATTTAGTCAACCTCCGAATGTAATCTCAATATGTAGTATTGCAATATTTTAATTTATTAGTCTAACGTTCTCACGCTTCATTACCTACCACAAAATAACTCTCCGGGATCACCACATATATACTCGCGTTCATCGTGCTCACAGGGCTCACAAACACCGAGTAGACCCCATTACTTATGCGCAGACGCTTAAAACTTGTGCTTTCAAACATCCTCTCAAACGTCTCAGGCACACCATACTCAGCTTTGAACGGTGATTCCCCGGCCGAGGCTATCACCTGACCGCCATTAATGAGGCCGAACCATATATCATCTCCGGGCACGACCTGTTGGAACATGGCTAAGACGCGCTCTGCTGAGATCTCCATCACAATGCTGTCGCTAACCCCATCCCCTATCGTGTTTAGTGGTTGCACGAAAAAAAGCTTGTTATCGTTAATCACGACATTCTGCAATGGATTTAGTGCATAGGTGTTTATGACTTGCTTGTGTTTCTCTGATATCCCGCGTAGAAACTCCCTCTTGCTACTCACGGTCCTGTTAATCGAAGGCAAACAGAGCGAGGCGTTTTCTATCAGCGGGCTACTGTTCCTGAGTAATGTCAATCTGCGGTAAGAATGCTCGATCTGTGGGATGACACCGGGCACATCGCTCAGTTTACTTAATTTAGAAAGCTTACGAACGTTATAATCATTTGAAGACAGTGCTTGTATGCTCTGGGAATACTGCAATGAACTATTGATCTCGGCAGCCACAGAAATGCAACGCGCGCTAACGTCTTCCTTAATACGGTCTAACGCCACCCTCCGATTGACTACACTCATATATAATAAAGAGCCTATCAATAGCAACATCGCAAATATAGAAATATAAACAAACCGTTTCATCACTCTACCCCTGTTCTATAACCTATGATGCCCAATTTAGTTATGCTCATGCGAAACACAATCTTCATTGTATTCGTTCTTGCAACGGTTCTTTATAAAGGGTATAGTTGTAGCCAGCATGAAGAGGTAACGAAGTTAATTTATAAGAGGAGGATCAGATGAATTTACTCACGTATAACAAAGACACATTTTTATTGGATGGGCAGCCGTTTCGTATCCTGTCCGGCGCGATACACTATTTCCGCGTCCTGCCCGAATACTGGGAGGACAGACTAAAGAAGCTCAAGGCCTGCGGATTCAACACGGTTGAGACCTATTGCTGCTGGAACCTGCACGAAAAGCAAGAGGGCGAGTTCGACTTTGGCGGTATGCTGGATATACAGCGGTTCTTGAAAATTGCTCAGGATGTCGGCCTGAAAGCTATCGTAAGGCCGGGTCCGTTTATCTGCGCGGAGTTTGACTACGGCGGCTTCCCGTACTGGCTCAATCGCTATAACTTACGTCTGCGCTGCTGTGATGAGCTGTACCTGTCAAAGGTAAGCGCATATTTTGCTAAGCTCTGCGCCGAGATCAAACCTCAGCTGGCCTCCAACGGCGGTAACGTTATCGCTATGCAGATAGAAAACGAATACGGCAGCTACGGCAATGACAAGGAATATCTGCATGCAATCGCGGACATCTACAAGCAAAACGGCATGGATTGCCTGCTGTTTACCTCGGACGGTCCGTGTGATTTCATGCTGACCTGCGGCACCTTGCCCGAGTATTTATCTACCTGTAACTTCGGCAGCCGCGGTGCAGAGGCGTTCGAGTTATTTAGACAATTCCGTAAGGATGAGCCGTTCATGTGCACGGAGTTCTGGAACGGTTGGTTTGACCACTGGGGAGAGGAACACCATACGCGTTTACCACAGGATGCAGTCGCCTCAATGGAAGAGATCCTCGACCAGAACAACGGTAACGGCAATATCAACTTCTATATGTTCCACGGTGGAACAAACTTCGGCTTTACAGCCGGTGCTAACCACGACAAACAACACGATCCGACGATCACGAGCTACGACTATGACTGCCCGCTCACCGAATGGGGTGATATGACCGATAAGTACTTCATGGTTAAGGCCGCGCTCGAAAAACGCTACGGCAAGGCCGAGGATATCCCTGTAGAAAATGCCAAGAAGGCCGCCTACGGCACTGTCAAGCTCACAAAGAAGGCGGGACTGTTCCATAATCTGAAGAACCTGTCCACACCTGTTACATCCGCATACACACAGACCTTTGAGGAGCTCAAGCTTCCGTTTGGTTTTGTACATTACTCGACCGTATTACGAGGCGAATTCGGCGAGCTATCTGAGATCAAACTCGACGAGATGCGCGACCGCGCATTGATATACATAAACGGCGAGCTCAAGGGCATCAAGGAGGGCTGCAGGCCGCGAAATGACGAGATCAAGATCTCGTTTAAGCAGGATGAAACGGTTAGGCTGGATATATTGGTTGAGAACATGGGCCGCACGAACTTCGGACACAATATCGGAGAAAAGAAGGGCATCGCGAACGGCGTGCGCATCGGACAGATACATCACAGCGGCTGGACGATGTACCCGATGGAGCTGACAGACCTTTCCAGGCTCGAGTATACAAACACCGTGGAGGGCCAACCGATCTTCTACGCGGGCAGCTTTGATGTGGACGAAGTTATGGATACATTCCTGAGGCTCGACGGCTTTACAAAGGGTGTCGCGTTCATAAACGGCTTCAATCTGGGCCGCTACTGGAATGAACAGGGCCCGCAGCGCACACTCTACATCCCCGCTCCGCTGCTTAAAAAGGGAGAAAACACAATCGTGATCTTTGAGCTTGAGAAGACAAGCGTAGACTCTGTAACACTGACGGATACGCCGGATCTGGGCTAACATATAGGTAAAATTAGAATGGGAGGGTATATATGACGGACAAGTCAGACAAGACTAAGACCGACCGGGTCAAGACTCTGTATGTAGACAAGGACACACTATCTATACGCATCGGCTTACACAACAAGTACAGCGTAAACAAATATGGCTTCGGGAATTGGATCTTCGACCAGATCGAGCTTAAGAGCGGTTGCAAGGTGCTCGAGCTTGGCTGCGGTACGGGCAATCTCTGGCTCGGCAAAGCCGAACGTATACCCTCCGACGCAGCGATCACGCTGACGGACTTTTCTCCGCTGATGGTACAAAAATGCACGGAACAATTTAAGGCAAACCCTGTATTCACCTTTATGCAGGCGGATATACAGGATTTGCCTTTTGAGGACAGCATATTTGATATCGTGATAGCCAACCACATGCTCTACCATGTGCCCGACATAGATAAAGGCCTGGGAGAGGTGCGCCGCGTGCTAAAGCCCGGCGGCCTGTTCTATGCCTACACGACGGCAACAAATACAATGTGGGAGCTGCATGATGTGTACAGGGCTTTCACAGGAAGGATACAGTTCTCATTTGCGGATCTGCTCACGTTCACGCTCGATAACGGTACAGAGATGCTCAGCAAATATTTCGAGGGCATCGAGATACGCCGGTATGAGGATGCGCTGGAGATCACAGAGGTCGATGATCTGATGGACTATATCGCCTCCTATAACTCCATACCCACGGAGCACCGGGACGATCTGCGCTCGGCTCTGGTGGATTTACGGTCGCCAAATGGTACGATACATATCTCGAAGGAACAGGGAATGTTTATTTGTAAGTAGCGCCAGGAGTTCTGCGATGATAATAGTGTACTGCTTGAAATCATTCTTTAGTTGTGTGAGCGGTTGAAGCAGATTATTGTTTTACGCAAATTACAGATTCCAGTTAAAGAT
>CAZUNC010000088.1:0-9283 GCA_964621475.1 uncultured Defluviitaleaceae bacterium
AAAATACAAAAAATATCATAACGGCAATGGCAGACAGGATAGCCCATAGAGGCCCTGATGCATTCGATACGTATCTCGGCGAGAGGATAACACTTGGCTTTCGGCGATTGTCGATCATCGGCATAGAGGACGGCGACCAGCCGATCTTTAACGAGGATCGTTCGCTCGTGGTCGTGTTCAACGGCGAGATATACAACTACAACGAGCTAAAGGACATGCTCAAGAAAAAGGGACATGTCTTTTATACACACTCGGACACAGAGACGCTCGTGCACCTCTATGAGGAATACGGGACGGACATGCTCTCGCATCTGCGCGGTATGTTCTCGTTCGCGCTATATGATATTAAAACCGATACGTTGTTTTGCGCGCGTGATTTCTTCGGTATCAAGCCGTTTTATTATACGCAGATAGACGGAAATATAATCTTCGGCTCAGAAATTAAGACGTTTTTGGCGTATCCGGGCTTTAAGCCTACGCTCAATGAGGATGCGCTTGCATGTTACCTGACATATCAATATTCCGTGCTGCCAGAAACCTTCTTTAAGGGCGTATTCAAGCTGCCGCCCGGGCATTTTCTTATATACAGAAACGGACAGGTAAACATACAGCGTTATTTCCAAGCTGCGTTTAAGCCCAAGGAAATGACACTCGAGCAGGCGATCACCGCGATAGACCACACATTAAAGGAATCTGTAGCCAGACACAAGCAGATCAGTGATGTAGAGGTCGGATCATTCCTGTCGAGCGGCGTGGATTCGAGCTTTGTGGCCGCTACGTTTAAAGGGGACAAGACCTTCACGGTCGGCTTTGACTATGACAACTACAACGAGATCGAATATGCCAAGGACCTGTCTAAGCAGATAGGCATAGAAAACTATTCAAAGACCATATCGACCGACGAGTACTGGGAGCATCTGCCAAAGGTCATGTATCACATGGACGAGCCGCTCGCTGATCCATCGGCGATTGCTTTATATTTTGTTAGCATGGTTGCATCGAAACATGTAAAGGTCGCGCTGTCCGGTGAGGGTGCAGATGAGTTCTTCGGTGGCTACAACATCTATCGTGAGCCGCTGGATCTGAAGATACTCACATCATTGCCGATGCCTATCAGACGACTCCTCGGCAAGCTCGCGTCGTTGTTACCGCAGGGCTTAAAGGGTCGGGGCTTCTTTGTACGCGGCAGCAAGACTATCGAGGAGCGCTTTATCGGTAACGCAAAGCTCTGTGACAAGGCAGAGCGCGACGAGATATTGAAGTTCAAGTCGGATATTTCGCCGGAGGATATCACGAGGCCTATATACGATCAGGTAAAGGACGCGGATGATATCACGAAGATGCAGTATCTGGACATACACCTGTGGCTCGTCGGAGACATCTTGCTAAAGGCCGATAAGATGAGTATGGCGCATTCGCTCGAGGTCAGGGTACCGTTTCTGGATAAGGAGGTATTCAAGGTTGCCTCGCGTATACCGACTGCATACAGGGTCAATAAGACCGCGACAAAATACGCATTTCGTATGGCCGCAAAGAACCACTTGCCCGAGGTTGTCGCATCAAAAAAGAAGCTTGGCTTCCCGGTGCCCACGCGTATATGGCTCAGAGAGGATAAATACTACAACAGGGTAAAGGAAGCCTTTTTGTCGGATGCGGCGAAAAAGTATTTCAATACGGACAAGCTCGTAGCACTTTTGGATATGCATAAGAGCAGAAAGCGCGATGAAAGTCGCAAGATATGGGCGATCTACATGTTCCTGCTCTGGCACGCGGAATTCATAGGTTAAAATATTGACATTAATGGAAAAACCTCATAGAATGGTTCATAGGCGTATGTTGTGGGGGTTTATATGTCGCAGAAAAAATCGATACTGGCCGTAGATGATTTTTATTTAAACTTAGCGAGCCTAAAAGAAGTACTCGGGACACAATATAATCTGTATACCGCAAAGAGTGGGCGTACAGCGCTTGATATTCTCAAAAACGTGTCTGTAGACCTGTTCTTGATTGATATCGAGATGCCTGATATCAATGGCTTTGATTTGATTGCCATGGTCAGGCAGCTGCCCATGTATGCTCAGACACCTATCATGATCATCTCGTCCAATTGCCGTACATCCACGATCGAACGCTCGTTACAATACAATGTGACCGACTACGTTGCCAAACCCTTTAACCGACAATCCCTGCTCCAAAAGGTGAAAGACGCTCTTGAAAACCACGAAAAAAATATACTCAGGCAGCAGGCCGCATCTGTGCCTAGTCTTATGGATTTCTATATAGAGGGTCAGGTATGATGAAAAAATATGCCGCTCAAGCAAAGCTAAGGATTGGAGTTGTGATTATTTCAATCCTTTTTATTTTGTTTATATTACCGTATGGGGTTATCTTCAGAATACCGAAGATCCTGCCCGTAGGCGCTCAGAGTGGCTACAGCGGGATACCGTCTGTGAGCAAGCTGTATCTGTTGAGTGGCGAATGGGAATTTTATCCAAACCGGCTGTATAGCCCTGAGGATTTTAAACAAGGCCTTACAGCTAAGCAGGGTGAGGGCTCATATGTGACCTTTCCGCATTACTGGAAGGATGATCCTGAACGCTTCCCGAAATCCCAAGGCTACGCGACATACCGATTGAGGCTGGATTTGCCGTCAGATTATGACGATTTAGGCATATATTCGCGATATCAATACAGCGCATATAGGATATACATAAACGGCATCGAAGCTACCCACGCGGGCAGGGTATCGGAAAACCCTGACGAGCATTATGTGAGCTTCCTGCCGACGGTAGGATATCAGCGTCCGTTGGTGAGAGATTGGGCGGAGCCTACGTATGAAAACACCGTGCCTGTGGAGGTCGTTGTCCAGATACAGAACTATGCGCATATAAGCGGTGGCTTTACTGAGCCGGTGCTCATAGGAACGCTGGATAATATAAGGGTGCTGCGTTCATTCCTATTGTTTGCGAATGGTTTGTTCTCGGGTGGGCTTGTGCTGTTGTTCTTCTATTTCTTTGTGGTATATCTGCAGACGGAGGGGCGCAGCAACTATCTGGATTTCTCGATTGTGGTGATTATGTCCGCGTATATATCCCTTGCATCACTCGGCGAGGGGATCGCGTATAACTCGGTGCCGCTTGTGGATTGGAAATACATCTACAAAGCTGAGTATGCGGCGCTCATTATCGCTGGTTATTTTGCAAATAATTTCATTCTCGCGCGGTATCTAAAGCCGGGATGGCAGCGCAAGATTGCACCTGCATTAGCTATCGCGACGGTTTTGGCCATCTATATCCTGCCGACATATACCATCAGCAGATATATGAATGTGCTCCATGGCATTGCACTCTCATTCTTTATCACGAGCCTCGTGTTCATAGTAATGGCATTTATAAAGAGCCGCAGAATGGAATCCGTGCTCGAGTTTTTGAGCCTACTCACGCTGGTTATAGGTGTGCTGTCAAATAAGATCGGCCTTGCGGCATGGGATAGTCTCGATATGTTCCCGATTTTTGTCGTTGTGTATTGCTTTGTACAGATTAACGTGTTCCTTGATTATTACTCGGGAATGGAGCGTGACCTTAGAGACTTTACGGAAAATCTGGAGTCGCTGGTGCTTGAGCGTACCGCCGAAGCCTACGAGATGAAGCATAAGGCCGAGGCCGCTACAGCCGCAAAGAGCGAATTTTTGGCGCTCATGAGCCACGAGATTCGTACCCCGATGAATGCGATCATCGGGCTTTCGGATATCATGCGCACGGACAATCTTGACGAAGCACAAAAGAGATATTTTAACGATATCAAGGCTGTCTCGCATTCATTGTTATATATCATCAATGATATCTTGGATTTTTCAAAGATCGAAAGCGGAAAGTTTGAGATCATAAATGTAAGTTATAACATCAAGACTTTGCTCGATAATGTCTGCTCGATGACCTACTTTGCGGCGCGGTCGAAGGAGCTGTTCTTCGAAAGCGACATCAGCGACGACATCCCTGCGATACTCTACGGGGACGAGATACGTGTACGGCAAATCATCACAAATATCCTCAATAACGCTGTTAAATATACAAGCGAGGGGTTTGTAAAGCTGTCCGCGAGTCTTGTGCAAGGGTTGGACGGTAAGGAACTGTGCCTTTCGGTGACGGACTCTGGTGTGGGCATCAAGGACGAGGATATAGGCAGGCTGTTTGATTCTTTTGAGCAACTTGATATAGAAAAGAACAGGGGCATTATCGGCACGGGTCTCGGGCTTGCGATCACGAAGCGCCTCTGTGAGATGATGAACGGACGCATAACAGTCGAGAGTAGCTACGGTGTGGGTTCTACATTTAGGGTTTATCTGCCGCTGGTACTCGGAAATCCGGACGAGGTCGAGGAAATGGTCGAACTCGATACGATAGTCGCCGAGAATGTAAAGGTGCTCGTGGTAGACGACAACTCGATAAATCTGACTGTGGCGATGGCGATACTCGCGACGCATAGGATCGTGCCTGACACGGCTCAGAGCGGTCAGGAAGCACTGGAAAAGGTCTATAACACGAAATACGATGTGATCTTTATGGATCATATGATGCCGGATATGGACGGCATAGAAACGACCGAACGCATACGCGCACTCGGTGATGAATACAGGTTTATTCCGATCATCGCTCTGACAGCAAACGCCGTTCACGGTACAAAGGAATTGCTGATGTCGAAGGGTATGAACGACTTCCTAACAAAGCCGATAGACCGTGCGGCACTCAATAATATATTGATCAAATGGCTGGATTCCGGTAAGTACCATACAAAGGACGAAGAGCCAAACCCCTGCGAAATGGACGAGGAGGTCATAGCGACACTCAGGGCATTAAAGGGGATAGACGGGCTTAATGTCGAGCGCGGCATAGATAACACGGGTGCAAGTCCGAAGGCATATATACGCATACTCGGGCGGTTTGTGTCAGAGAGCATGAAATACGCAGAATCCCTATATGAACAATATGCCGAAGAGGATTACAAAAACTATGCGATCACCGTACACGGGATCAAGGGGAGCCTGCGTAGCATAGGTGCGGAGGTACTCGCAAATTCGGCTGCGGAGCTTGAGATAGCGGCAAAGACAGGTGGTCTGGACTTTGTGATGATGCATACCGAGGAGTTTTGCTGTAACCTGACCGGCTTTTCGGATCTACTCGGTCCGATAGTCTGCAAGGCACCCGATGTCGATAAGCAGGAAGCCGATCCAGTGCTGTTGATGGAGATTTTGCCGGAGTTGGCGGATGCATGCAAAAAGGGTCACAGCTCCGAGGCAGATAAATTTGCGGAGCGCTTCAAAGACCTTAGTTTCGGGCAGGATTATGATGGTTTGGTTGCGGAGATCTGCTCTCTTATAGAGACGATGGATCTGGATATAGTAATAGAAAAGATAGAGGCGCTAAGCTTGTTACTCAGTAAAATATAGAACAGGAGCGAATGAAGAATGTTGGACATTAAATTTTTGAGGGCCAATCCCGAGATCGTAAAGGAAAACATCAAAAAGAAGTTTCAAGATCAGAAGCTGACGATGGTAGATGAGGTCATCGCGTTAGACGAGAAGTTCCGCGAGGCCAAATCACGCGGCGACTATCTGCGTAGCCAGAGGAACACGATAAGCAAAGAGATAGGCGGCTTCATGGCCAAGGGGCAAAAGGACCTCGCCGAGGAGGCAAAATCCAAGGTCAACGCAATGTCTGCCGAGCTTGCAGAGCTTGAGAAGTCCGAGGAAGAGATCACTGCTCAGATCAAACAGATCATGATGGTGATCCCAAACATCATAGACGATACCGTACCGATCGGTAAGGATGACAGTGAAAACGTTGAGGTCGGACGTTACGGTGATCCGTTCGTGCCGGAATATGAAGTGCCGTACCATGTGGATATCATGGAGAAGCTGAACGGCATAGACCTCGATAGCGCGAGACGCACGAGCGGTAACGGATTCTATTTCCTGCGTGGCGATATCGCGAGGTTGCATTCCGCGATACTCTCATACGCGAGGGATTTTATGATCGATCGCGGATTTACCTACTATATCCCGCCTTACATGATCAGGGGTAATGTCGTAACGGGAGTAATGAGCTTTACCGAAATGGAAAATATGATGTACAAGGTAGAGGGCGAGGACCTGTACCTGATCGGCACGAGTGAACACTCCATGATCGGCAAGTTCATCGACAGTATCGTAAACGAAGAGGATCTGCCGCAGGCACTCACAAGCTATTCCCCTTGCTTCCGCAAAGAGGTCGGTGCGCATGGCATTGAAGAACGTGGCGTATACCGCATACATCAGTTCGAGAAGCAAGAAATGGTCGTCGTATGTAAGCCCGAGGAGAGCCCAGCGTGGTTTGAAAAGCTCTGGCAGAACACCGTAGACTTCTTCCGCACGCTCGATATACCCGTACGCACGCTCGAGTGCTGCTCCGGGGATCTGGCTGATCTGAAGGTCAAGAGCATCGATGTAGAGGCGTGGTCTCCGCGACAGAAGAAATACTTTGAGGTCGGCAGCTGCTCTAACCTCGGCGACGCGCAGGCAAGACGTCTCGGCATACGCATAAAGGGTAAGGATACGGGCAACTATTTCGCGCATACACTGAACAACACGGTCGTAGCACCGCCGCGTATGCTCATAGCGTTCCTTGAGAACAATCTGAACGCGGACGGCTCTGTAAATATCCCTGCGCCGCTTCGGATGTATATGGGAAACAAGGAAAAGATTACCCTGTAAACTTGCGAAACCTTGAAAATGTGGTATACTTCTGCACAGTATGAACGATGAAGGGAATGGTTCGTGAGATGACGTCACTGAAGATTCAGAACGATAATAAGGGCCAGGTGCAGATAACAGACGAGGCGATAGCTATCATAGCACGTACGGCGGCTCAGGAGGTCAAGGCCGTAGTGGGTCTAAGCGGCAACCTGACCGGCGATATAGCGGAGATGCTGGGCAGAAAGAGCCCGAACAAGGGCATTACAGTCGAGGTAGAGGGCAATAATGTCAGGGTGACCATATCGATATTGGTAAGCCTCGGGTCGAAGATTCAGGACGTCGCTGCAGAGGTTCAAAGCAAGATAAAGAACGCCGTTGAGACCATGACAGGGCTCACGGTCACAGAAGCCAACGTGAACGTAACGGGCGTCATACAGGAGAAGAAGTAATCATGAACCGCAGGACAGCAAGGAAGCACGCCTTTTCGCTGGTATATTCGATACCGTTTCATCCGATCACAGATACCGAAGAGGTATTTGAACGGTATGTTACCGAGGAGTTGCCGGAGCTTAATAACGAGACCCGGTTATATCTATCGAGGGTATATAACGGCTGCGTAAATAAAATGGAAAACCTCGATACACGTATAGAGGGATTGTTGACGGATTGGGAGATCGGCCGAATCAATAAGGTCGATCTGGCCATACTCCGTCTGTCGCTATATGAAAGTGAATACGATAATCTGCCGCTGTCGGTGTCCATAAACGAGGCCGTCGAGCTCGCAAAGGAATACGGCGACGACAGCTCGCCGAAATTTATAAACGGGCTGCTGGGACGCGCGAGCAAATCGGTTGACAAAGTGGCTCAAGCCGACAAGGACGCATGAAAAAGCCTCACGCGTTTACGGTCACCGCATTAAACACGTATCTGAAGGATATGTTTTCAATGGATGCGGTGCTCTCGAGTCTGTTCGTGTCCGGTGAGATAGCAAATTTCAAGCCGCATAGCTCGGGGCATATGTATTTTTCGTTGAAGGACGAGAATGCGACACTACCATGCGTGATGTTTAAATCATTTGCGCAGATGTTGACCTTTGAACCCGAAAACGGTATGGATGTGCTCGTGAGCGGTTATGTTTCGGTCTACGAAAAGACCGGACAGGTACAACTCTACTGCGAATACATAGAGCCGCTTGGGGTCGGTTCGCTTGCGAAGGCGTTCGAGCAGCTCAAGAAACGCCTTGCGGACGAGGGGTTGTTTGCACCGGAGCACAAGAAGCCCATACCACCATATCCAAAACGTATCGCAGTGGTGACCTCGGGAGACGGAGCTGCGTTGCGCGACATCATGCGCATATCAAAGCGTAGGAACCCTACCGTTCAACTTTTGGTCAAGCCGGTCTCGGTGCAGGGTCAAACGGCACCCGACGAGATAGCGCATGCGTTAAAGGATATAAATGTATGGTCAAAGTCTGGCGGCAACGTTGATCTTGTGATCGTAGGGCGTGGCGGAGGCTCCATTGAAGATTTGTGGGCGTTCAACACAGAGACTGTCGCGCGTGCGATATACGCGTCCGAGATACCAGTGATCTCGGCGGTCGGTCACGAAACGGATTATACAATAGCGGATTTTGTGGCAGATTTGCGTGTATCTACACCATCCGCGGCTGCGGAGGTCGCGATACCGCTATATATAGACATCAGGCAGTTTGTTTTGCGTACGATATCAATGTTAAACCGTGGTATCACAGATCGCTTGGCCGAGGAACGCGCATATATAAATGACAACCTCGGGCGGATGAGAAGAGAAATGGATAGACGAACGAAAGAATGCAGGAAGATTTTGGCTTTGCGAACAGAGTTATTATCGAAGGTATCGCCGCTGCATATACTTAGTAAAGGATATGCGCTTCTGGATGAGGACGGTGTGCCGATATTGGGTGCGAGCGGCTTGCACGCAGATCAAAGCATTACGATCACAATGCATGACGGCATGGCATCGGCGACTATAGATGAGGTAAAGGTTGGAATAATAAACCAATGAAAAAACGGCTCAGGTTTGAGGAAACCGTGAAGCGTCTCGAGGATATCACACAGATGCTGGACGGCGGGGAGATCGGTCTTGATGAGGCCGTTTCTTTGTATAAAGAGGGCATTGACCTCGCGTTGTCTTGCGAAAGGCACATCGCGTCTGTCGAGGCCGAGGTCTTGAAGCTGCAGAAGACTGCTGACGGTTTACTCGAAGCCGTCACTTGGAAGGACGCTGAATAGGTGACACAACAGACTTTACATCAAAATGGAACGCACAATATCGAACGCGCGCTCGAAGCATATTTGACACCTGCATATGAACTGATGCCCTCGCAACCGATACCATCGGATGTAATATGGAGGGCCATGCGTTATTCGGCACTCGAGGGTTCCTCAAAGCGCTTGCGCCCGTTACTGCTTATAGCGGCATGCGCAGACCTTGGCGGGGATGAAAATATTGCCATGCCATTCGCATGTGCAATAGAGATGATACACACCTATTCACTGATACATGACGACCTGC
>CAZUNC010000089.1:0-9166 GCA_964621475.1 uncultured Defluviitaleaceae bacterium
TCTTGCCCTTCTTCTTGCCCTGCTGTATAGAGACCTTTGTGCCCAAAAGGTCCGCCAATTCCTCCTCGAAGTTCGTATAGTGGGTCTTGTGTGCGTAAAAGTCCGGAACCTTGCGGTCTCCCTCGTTGAGGCTTTTAACAAGCGCTTCGGCTTGCGCCATGTTCAGGGATTTTTCGATGATGGTTTCGGCGCATAGGCTTTCGTTAGCTTGGTCCTTTAGCTGTAATAATACACGCCCGTGCGTGGACGAAAGCATACCGTCGATGATCAGATCCTGTGTATGCGGCAATAGGTTCAACAGACTCATCGCATAAGAAACGGTCGCTCGGCTCTTGCCGATGCGTTCGGCTATGTCGTTTTGTGTAAAAAAGAAATCGTCTATTAGACGCTTGAAGCACGCAGCTTCCTCAATTGGGTTTAAGTCTTGACGCTGTATGTTTTCGATAAGTGCTATCTGCAATGCCTCGGCGGGTGTGTAGTTCTTTACGATTACGGGCACCTCTGTCAGATGCGCTTTGCGAGCAGCCCGCCATCTGCGTTCGCCCGCTATGATTGTATAACGTCCGTTGTCGTCGTTTACGATCAACGGTTGGATGATACCCACGGCCTTTATCGAATCAGCGAGCTCGTTTAACATGTCGTCGTCGAAACGCTTTCGTGGCTGTCCGCTGTTTGGTTCGATCTTGTTTATATCCACATATGTGACCCCACTGGTCTGAACGACCTCGGGGGTCTCCGGCGTACTGTGGGACGCACTCACGCCGGTTAGAAGCGCGCCCAATCCCTTACCGAGCCCGCGTTTACCGGCGTTCCCGGATTCGCGCCGCTTCTGCAGGATAACGTCGGCGGCATCAGCACGCCGGGTCTCGGTCAATTCCGAATTCATGTTCATAGCTTACCTCCCACGGCAAAGCGCCTGTTGATAACCTCTTGCGCGAGGGCCATGTAGCTTTCGGCTCCCTTGGATTTTTCGTCGTAGAGCGTGATGGGGACCCCGTGGCTCGGCGCTTCGCTCAAACGCACGTTGCGCGGGATGATCGTTCTGTATACATGCTTGTCCAAGTGTTGCTTGACCTCGTCGACTACCTGCATGGAGAGGTTCGTACGTGCGTCAAACATCGTAAACACGATGCCCTCGACCTGTAGCTTCGGATTAAGACGGCGGTTTACGAGGTCGATTGTACGCATGAGCTGCGTGAGGCCCTCGAGCGCGAAGTATTCGCACTGCAGCGGCACAAGTACGGTGTCGGCAGCTGTTAACGCGTTTATCGTGAGCATGTTTAGCGACGGCGGGCAATCGATTAATATGTAGTCGTATAGATATTTAACATTGTCCAAGTAACCCTTGAGGACGTATTCGCGCTTGGGATTGTCTATCAGCTCAATCTCCGCACCCGCGAGCTCGATGTTTGCGGGCAAAAGTGACAAGCCGCCTACTACCGTTTCGCACATGGCATCCTCCAAGTAGCATTTATCCAAAAGCATCTCATATACAGAAAACTGCAGATTGTGCTTGTCCACGCCCAATCCGCTCGTTGTGTTGCCCTGTGGGTCCATGTCCACAACGAGTACTTTCTTTTCATTTAACGCGAGACATGCCGAGAGGCTGATGTTCGTCGTGGTCTTGCCCACACCGCCTTTTTGATTGGCGATGGCTATTATCCTTCCCAAAAATAAAACCCCTTGTATGGTCATCTATTTTACATTACATCAAATTATAACACCGATGAATGCTTCTGTGAAGGATTCGTAAATAATCAGCGGAAAAATAGTGTAGGCGCATAATCCCAAAGCAATAGGGATATGCGCCTTTTATATTATCCATAACCAAAGGCACCGGCGGATGCCAGGTACCCACGGATGCCTTAGGCACCAGCGGATGCCGCAAGGATTGGCTGCAGCTGTCGGCCCTCGAGCGCGTATACGAGGGTCTCCTCGAACTTTTTGAAATCGAAGGTCAGCGAGCGTTCCTTAGCGACCGGGTCATCCTGATATAGCGGTACGAAGTAGACATTGCGGGTATTCAACAACAGCCCGAGATTCTTTGCATTGGCGGCGAGTGCGTCGTTGGTCGATAGGCCTATCACAAGAGGCCGGCCTATGCGCAGATGTGATTTTACAGCCATAGTGACCGCACCGTCCGTGAGACCGTAGGATATCCGCGCGAGTGTGTTTCCGGTACAGGGGGCTACTGCGAGGATGTCAAAGTACCCCTTGGGGCCTATGGGTTCGGCCTCCTCTATGCTCGTGATGATCTTCTTGCCCGTCATTTCCTCAAAGTTTACGCGGTTCTCCCAAGCGGTGCTAAAGCGTGTGTCTGTTTTTTGCACCCTCTCGGAAAAGATCGCGGTAACCTCGGCACCGCTTTGGATGATGTTCTGTATATATGGGATGAAAGAACTCAGCGTGCAGAACGACCCCGTCACGCATAATCCTATCCTTACCCCCGAAAGCTTCGAATTCTCACTCATGTATTGATCACGCTCCGTTCGGACAAAATACGATAAATCGTATCCCTTATATACATCGCCGCGCTGCGAGGGGCTATAGTGCCGGGCAGCGAACCGGCGTACAGCACGTTTATACCGGCGGCCTTCGCGTCCGCACAGTTTATGCCATGTGGCGCGGATGCAAGGTCAATGAGCAGGCATTCCTTGCCGATGTTTTTGAGGTTATTCTTGTCTATCACAGTCTTGGGCACGGTGTTTATGATGATCTGCATCTTATGCAGGTATTTGTTCATCTCCGAGCAGTGTATGGGCTTGTATCCGAAACTCTTGCATGTCGCTATCACGGATTCGTCGCATTCGACCGGATGCACATGCGCGCCAATGCCCGAGAGAGTTTTACAAAGCACCCTACCGATACGCCCATATCCGATCACCATGACCTCCGACGAATGCAGCGTGAAGTCCGTGTGCTCCATCGCAAGCTGTATCGCACCCTCGGCCGTGGGTACAGCGTTTAACACCGCGAGCTCCTCGCGTTTTAGTAGATCGATGTAGGTCACATTGTATTTCGTAGCGATTGTGTCGACCGCGTCGTTTATCAATCCGGCCATGAATATCTGCCATGGCTTTACAAGCCGCAACACATCATCGGCCAATATCGCTTTTCGGCTGTAAACGGCGTTGATCTCACCGGCACTTTTTACACAGGGTATCGGGCAGATGATCACATCTGTATTCTCTATCGCCTCGTAGAGGTTTTTGCTCTGCAGGCCGGCTTCCTTGTCGAGCGCGTCAAAGCCGTATCTGTTGACGCGGTGGCCGTCGGCCTCCAGCAGCCGGGCCAAGTGGACGTTGCGTAAATCACCGCCTATAACCGCAAACCCAACCACAATAATCATCTCCATCCAAATGCTATACACTATCGTATGCACAAGCTATTGGTTTGGCTTATAACTTCTGAAAATCGGTGAAGAACGGGTACGTTTGTTTGCGTATATAGAATCATTCTGCTAAAATTGCATTGTTAGTTACTGCGTCGATTTTATTATAAAAATGAAAAGGATAACCAGATGAAGATCATTGCATTGCTTACAGCTATTATATTAACTGTTTCGACGGCTATTGCTCCTATTAAAATATATGCATCATCCGCTGACGAGGGGGATTTAAAGCTCTTCCCGTTCGGTTATCTGGACAGGGAAAATCAGATCAAGCGTGTGAAGCTCGCGGCGGTTGGTGATCTGATGGTGCACACATGGCAGTTAAACGACGCGTATGACAAGCGTAGCGGTATATATGATTTCAACCGGAGCTTTGACCGGATATCGGATTATATACAAGAGGCGGACTATGCGATCGGTAACCTCGAGACGACCTTCGCGGGTGCAAAGGCCGGGTATTCGGATTTTCCGATATTTAATACACCGGACGCATTCGGAGAGGCGATTAAAGGCGCGGGATTTGATTTCCTGACCACCGCAAACAACCACTGCAACGATAAGCGTGAAAACGGGATTCAACGTACGATCGATGTATTGGACGAGCTGGGATTAGAGCATTCGGGCACGTTTCGAAGCCAAGAGGAGCGCGACAGAATATTTATCAAGGACATCGACGGGATCAGCTTTGCATTTCTGACATATACCTACGGCACGAATGGGATACCGCTAACAAACGGCAAGCCGTATCTTGCGAATGTGTTGGACAAGGATCTCGTGGTTGCAGACATTAAACGCGCCAAAGCCATGAACCCGGATTTTGTGGTCGTGATGCCGCATATGGGGACCGAGTATTCCGAGGGTCCCGATAACTACGCAAAGACCTATGTGAGCATCATGCTCGAGGCCGGAGCAGATATCGTGTTGGCTTCGCATCCGCATGTGTTGCAGCCTGTCGAGTTCGTGAATGTAACGGACGAGAACGGTAATACGCGCACATGCTTTGTGGCTTATTCGCTTGCCAATTTTATTTCGTCGCAGCGCACCCTTCCGCGTGATGCGGGCATGATACTCAATCTGTATTTCGAGAAGCCCTATAACCAAAAGGCTACGCTCACGCAGGTGTCCGTAGTACCTACTTGGGTACAGTTCATAAACGCGAAGGGTGTATACGATATAAAGGTGCTGCCTGTACACGAGGTCATTGAAAAACTGGGCAAGAATGAGGATACGGGGCTGCGCCAAAAGGACATCAATCGGATCAAGCAGGTGCAGAAGGAGGTAACCGCGAAGGTCCTGGGTTATGCGATCCCGATGGAGCAGGCACAGAGTGAGTATCCGATAAAGAATCCATACGCGGAGGAATGAAATGAGCTTACAAACGATACTGACACCGTTTATCGGCGCGCTGATAGGATATTTTACGAATTGGCTCGCGATAAAAATGTTGTTTAGACCACATAACGAGATTCGGGTAAAGGGCATAAAAATACCCTTTACCCCGGGACTGATCCCGAAGGAAAGGGCAAGGCTGACACGAAAGATCGCAAGCACGGTCAGCGAGCATCTGCTTACACCGTCGACGCTCACGGAGCGGATAACCGCGGCGTTATTGAGTGCATTGACTGCGCATGCGGACGATATCAAGCGTGGGATATATGAGTTTGTCGCGTCGCTTGAGACAGAAAAGCTCATAAGTGACAATATCCCGTCTGCAACCGAATACATCATGGCGATCCCGGACAAATATCCGGAGGTCGAGCGTACGCTCACAGATTTGATCGAGCGGATCATAAAGGATCATGTCGGGTCACTGTTATTGATTGTGGTGAGCCCGAAGAAGATATACTCGAGCATCAAGTCCGGGTTGTTCGACTACATACAAAAGCCCGAGAACCAGCTGCTGGTGGCTGAGACGCTCTCGCGGTTTTTAAACGAGAACGTGCTGACCGAGGACAACATTCACGAACAGGTGGATAAACTCTCCGCGCGCGTACTGGACATCCAGAATATCGAGGCGCTCGTTGCGGGTGCAGTGCAAGCCCTAGTCGCAAACCTCGATCTCGAGCGCATGATCGAGGACAACATGAATAGCTTTTCGATACAAAAGGCCGAGGATATCATCATGTCTGTGGTATCCAAGGAGCTTACGGCTATTACATGGATAGGGGCGTTATTGGGTTTTGTTATAGGGTTGGTGACGGCGTTGGGGATGTAAAGCAGATTAGATCAAGGTGTCAGGAACTCTAACTGACAAAGATTAAATACACCAAGAACCCCACACTCGCAAGGGAGCCGAAAAGGGAAAAAATCTTGTACGCAATACCGTGATCCCTATGCTCTAACCGGCAAATCTCTGTATTTGCATCATTATCCTCTTCTAATACGATTACATCCTCATGAAGGAAGCTGTCAACTGCCATCAATGTAAAATAAATAGCTACCGCGGCAGCGCCCGTCACAAACACGGCGGGTGTCGAGCCCGTTGGAGCGGATTCACGGTGAAGGTATGCATATACGGAGAAAAAGCCAAATAATATCCCAACAAAAACCTTCTGAAACGAAAAAACGAGCTCGCGACGCCTTGTGTGCTTGTTTAGTACCGTCGCCTTTATATAATCCCAGTCGTTTTTCGTTGGCTTTGCCAAGAGCAGCTTACCGGCTTGCTCGCTTATGAAAAGGTGTTCAAACAAGGTTCTTTTCCGGAATACTACATGCCCGTTTTTATCCGGTTGACTCACCACTTGATTATGCACCGATAGGCAATAGTAACCGCCCATAGGATAGAGCTCGAATACGGAATAACTGATATTAACGCCGTGGTGCACGGTTAAGTCATTTATGTAATCGCTATCACAGCATCTTATATTTTTGATGAGTTCCTCGATGTCAAAAACATATCCAAACTCTAACTTGATTTCCTCGGCCCATTGTTCTCTTTCCTCTAAGAAGGGCTTTTTGGACTGGGTAATGTAGCTGAGTACGATTAGCACCTGCCAAAGAACATACACAAATGCAAATGCAATCAGCAGCGAAGGCCCCCTTAAATAATGAGTTATGCTGCCTCCGATCATTGTGTATGAGAAGCCCGTAGCCAAAACCCTACCGACACTCTCTACTAATGCGGAGGGGTTTGTAAAAAACATTGCCATGTCGTCGATTGTTAATATATTTTCAGCATACGCGCAATAGAATACGATAGACAAAAAGAAATAGAACGCGCAGATCAGCAATCCGGCAATAATCGCCACAGTTTTATTTCTTACCTTGCCCTTACGTATACACCAACGCTCGCAAATATACGCCATAAAATATACGCATAAACATAAAACAATAACAGACATAACTAGATAAGGGGAATACCAAAAAATAGTAGCTTGGATAAAGCTGAAAATAGGCACAGTCGTAAGCATTGATAAAACAAGAAAGAGGTAAAATAAAGGTGAAACCTCTCCCGAGGCTTTATAGAATGCACCCATAGATCAACCACCTATACCTCTCTGAGCGCCACCCCGCCGTATGCGGGTAATACGATATCCAGATATCCGTTTTCTATCTTATATATCACGGCATCCGTGTTATAGCTGTCGTTCCCCGTGACGATTAATGTCTCCATCTTGCCATTCGGCTTACACTCCGCTTTCCAGACAGGCAGTCTCAGAGAAAGCGGATTTTTATTGTTGTTTAAAGCAAATACAATATGGTCGTTTTCGTCCCATCGTCCGAAGCTCAATACCCCGTAATGGCAATAAAGGTACTCGAGAGAGCCCCTCTTGAGCATCGGGAAGCGTTTGCGTATCGCGATGATATCCTTATGGAAACGCAACATCAGCTGATCCTCGCGGCCCCATGGATAGACGCGGCGGTTGTCCGGATCGGTCCAGCCCGTTACGCCTGCTTCGTCCCCGTAGTAGATCGTAGGCGAGCCCGGCCAGAGCATCTGAAACAATACAGCCTCCATCATGATGTTCTTGTTTATGCCTGTATCGGCGGCTTCCTTGCCATGCGTGTGGAAACGGCCCACTTGCATATTTGTACGCGTGAGGAAACGTGAGTGATCGTGGTTGGAGAGCTCGTTCATCGCGGTGTATAACGAATGCATCGAGAACTGCGCCATACATCCGCGCATCGTGGACTCAAAGGCCATTGCGTTATTGAGCATATCCCCGCGAAACTCCTCGCTGTGTTTCTCCATGCCTGTCAAAAACCATGTAAGCGGATTCATGAACGCATCATAGTTCATGACCGTGTCCCATTCATTGCCCAAAAGCCACTCGGCGGTGTCACCGTAATGCTCGGAAATGATGATCGCCTCAGGGTTAGCCTCTTTGACGACCGCGCGAAAATCACGCCAGAACTGATGGTTGAACTCCCGAGAAAAGCCCAGATCCGCAGCTACATCGAGTCGCCAGCCGTCTGCGTTGAACGGCGGTGAGATCCACTTTTTGGCGACCTCCATGATATAGTCATATAATTCACGCGAACCCTCATAGTTTAGCTTCGGGTGATTCTCATGACCCCACCAGCCCATATAACAGTCGTTGTTTGGCCAGTTATTGTCATACCACTTAAAATAGTCGTGGTAAGGACTCTTTTCATCCCTATATGCGCCGACCGGATATCCCTTACTGAAATAGAAGCCGGCTTTATCCAGCCATTTGTTGTACGAACCGCAATGGTTAAACACGCCGTCTATGATCACGCGCATACCATGTTGATGCGCCTTTTCGATCAGCTCTACCAACAGCGCATTACTGGCCTCAAGATTGGCCTTATTGGTCGTGCGCTGCATGTATTTGGTCGCAAAGCGGTTATGGAATTTCTCAAATCTAAGCGGCTCGCCGCCGTCCTCAACGATACGGCCATAATGAGGATCTACATAGTCATAGTCTTGTATATCGTATTTGTGCAGGCTCGGTGAAACGAAGATCGGGCAGAAATAGATAACATCGATACCCAGGTCCTGTAGATACGGCAGTTTGTCAATAACGCCCTGCAGATCACCGCCGTAGAAGTTGCAAAAGTCCGCGTTGTTTGTGATCGGCTTGTGCCAGTCATCGATATGCGTGGCTGCGTTACCGAGATATGTGTATTCGTTGTTTACGATGTCGTTTGAGGGATCACCGTTGTAGAACCTGTCTACGAGTATCTGATACATCACAGCCCCCATGGCCCATTCGGGCGCAAAAAAGGCTGGTATCAGCTTGAAGTTATAATAATGATCAGCATTTGGGTACAACCCACGCTTGTTATAAAAGTATTCCTTGCCACGCTTGAAAACGGAGAAATAGTAATTGAGCGACTCAGCTCCGAGTGTAAATTCAACGATATAGTAGTCAAACATAGGGGTCGGTGTCTTTTGTTCGGCAGTAGCCTTTTTCATCAGCATACGCGTATACGAGGATACGCCGTCCCAAACATAACAGTATGCGTAGTCCGCATTGTCCTTTGCGGTACGCAGGTACAACGTGATCGTTTGGCCGGGCATGTAACGCTCTGGCTGCACATAGTTTGACGTTTCGTCAGCATAGATTGCGTCCATATTCAGAAAGTCTGTGTAGTTGCGGGAAAAGATACTGAGCTTTTCAAGCGGCGACAGCTTGGAAAACGGCAATGTTTGAGACATCGTAACACCCCTATATCTATGAATAATCACTAATATAACACGCCAAAGCGTATAGGGCAACGTTCTATAGAATTAAACATAAAGAGTTGTGCTAATAATGGTTACATGGTAAACTGTGGACTAAATGGATGAAAGGATGATTTGATGAGCGA
>CAZUNC010000090.1:0-9073 GCA_964621475.1 uncultured Defluviitaleaceae bacterium
GAAAGCGCACGACGAAGGAAAGGCTCATGCTCTCGGACGACGGTGTGATCATCACCGAAAAGCTGTCGATCATCTTAGGTCTTGGGGTAGGGGACGAGATCGTTATTAAGGACGGCGACGAGAACCGCTTTAGCACACGCATCACGGGTGTGACAGAGCATTACTTCATGCACTACGCGTATATGATGCCCTCGGTATATGAGCGTGTATTTAATGAAAAGCCCGAATATAACGCTATCTACGTACAGCTAAAGAATAACACCAAGGGCGTACGTGACGAGCTCGGTAAAAAGATACTTGATAAGCGTGCGGTTGCATCCGTGTCGTTTACACAATCCATTGTGGATGTGTTTACAGATATGGTCGACAACCTTAATTTTGTGATCATGATCTTGATCGTCTCGGCCGGTGCGCTTGCGTTCATCGTGCTTTTAAACCTCACGAATATCAATATCAATGAACGCATACGTGAGCTGGCGACGATAGAGGTATTGGGCTTTTATGACCGCGAGGTTTCGGATTATGTGTTTAGAGAGAATATCATTCTGACCTTGATCGGCATCGTCTGTGGGTTGTTTCTGGGGATAGTGCTACATGCGTATATAATTGCTACGGTAGGCACGAATATGATTATGTTCGCTGACAAGATAAAGACCGCGAGTTATGTATACTCGGCGCTACTGACGTTGATATTTTCGATCGGTGTGAGCTTCATCACACGAGGTAAGCTCAAGCGGATCAACATGGTCGAAGCTCTAAAAAGTGTGGAATAAACGCTGAATGGATGCAAGTTGGATGATTCAAATAAGGAGCGGTTCAATGAAGGAGAATAAGACGGCAACAAAGCTGATCATTGCGTTGGTATTACTCGGGGCGGTTGCTGCAGGGGTAATATTCTATCTCAGGAGCAAGGCACCCGTGGATATAGCAGCAAATTACAAGCTGCACGAGGTTACGCTCGGTGATGTAAAGCAGACGATCTCCGCAGAGGGTAATGTCGAGGCAGCCGACAAGCGTTCGTTATATGTGGAAACCACGCAACGCGTTTCAAAGGTGAATGTTAAGGTCGGGGATATGGTAAAGGCCGGTGATCTGTTAGTCGAATACGATATCGCTCGCGAGAAACAGGAGTTGCAGCGCAGTCTCGAGCAAGCGCAGCTGAGCCTTCAGAATGCGAGACTTGTAAAAGAGGGCTTGGGACTACCCGCGACGGGTAACGAGCTATTGCAATATCAGAGCGATGTCACGAATGCGGAAAAATCTGTGGTTGATGCTCAGAATGATATCAGGAGCGTGGAGATACGGATATCGCAGCAGAAGCTGGTGGTCGATGATGCGCGACGCACGGTCGATAATAACGAGATACTCTATAAGAGTGGCGCGAAGACCAAGTACGAATATGACCTGTCGATCACTAACCTGAAAGCCGCCGAGGAAACCTTGAACGAACTGAGTTTACAGCTTGAAAACAAGCAGCGTGGGCTTGAGAACAAGCAGGCTGCACTGGATGATACGAAGCTAAAGCTCGGTAACGCCACAAACAAGTCGGGCGATACGGCTGTTATTAATAGGATCAGTCAACAGGAGAACATGATCCGATTGGCCGAGCTCGATATTGAGGCCATAGAAGATGAACTCGCGAAGCTCACGGAGCAGACCATAAGCCCGGTTACGGGTGTGGTGAGCCGCGTGGGGGTTACGGAGGGCGGTCAGGCTGTAAAGACAGCGGCGGTCATAGAGCTGTCGGACCTATCAAGATTAGTCGTGCGTGCAGATATAACGGAATACGACGCACCGCTACTCGCGGTGGGGCAGGAGGTCGAGATCACGACTGCGGGCCTGCCGGATCAGGTATATAAGGGCATGATAACGAAGATCGCCACAGAGGCCCTCGAAAAGGAAAAATCCTCGGGCAAGGAGGTTGTCGTACCGATAGAGGTGAGTTTATTAAACGCGGACGAACGCCTGAAGGCGGGTTATACAGCGGAGTTGGCGATCATACTTAAGGCCGTGCGTGATGTGGTAAACATTCCGGTTAACGCCGTGGTGTATGCGAGTGACGGAACGGCTTATATCGCGCTGTACGAGGACTGGGAAGCCCGCCCCTGCACGATAGAGACTGGGCTCGTTGGAGACCGTACGATAGAGGTCAGGAACAGGATCGGTGTAGGTAGCATCGTGATATTGGATCCGGCGGACTTGATAGTTGTAGATTAATGTGTTACATTTTATTGGAAGGATTCAAGATGCATAATAGAAGTGGAGTGAACAGGGGGAAATGCAAATGACGGAACGCATAGCGGGCATATTGGACGCGAGCAGCTTTGTTGAGCTGCAAGGCGGTATGGAAGATGCGCATATCATTACGGGCTACGGCTGTGTGGATGGGCTGTTGGTTTTTATATTCGCACAGACAGGTTACGTGACGGAGGCGCATGTCAAGAAGCTCGGGCTGTTATATGAACGCGCTGTTACGATGGGCGCACCTGTGATCGGGTTATATGACTCGGATGGATTGAAGGTGGAGGACGGTATCGAGATCATGGATCGTTACGCGCGTATCATGCGGCTGCAGACGAGAGCCAAGGCCTTGATCCCGCAGATAGCGGCTGTTTACGGCGGATGCATGGGTATATCCGCATTGATGGCCCAAAATAGTGATATTGTGCTCGGAGTGAAGGATAGCCAAATGTTTTTGCGCAGCCCCCAAAGCGCAAAACAAGGGCAGACAATCCCCCACGCGCCCGCAATTCTATATAACGATGACAATGAATTGAATAATCATATACGCAAGTTTGTCACGCTGTTGCCGTCTAATGCGGCGGAGCTATCCGCACAGGCATCGGTTACGGATGACCTGAATAGGATGATCGGCATCCAGAGCACTGAGGGCGGAAACGAAGCGGCTGTAATAAGCCTGATCACCGAGCTCGCGGACAATAACGACTTGCTGGTGACAGGGACGGACGGCGTGGTCACAGGATTAATCCGCTTGAACGGGTATACGGTCGGGGTGCTTGCGAATAACGGTAAGCTAAATGCATACGCAATGAAAAGCACCGTAGCTTTTATACGGTTATGCGATAGGTTTTCAATAAGGCTGTTGACGATTACGGATTGCGAGGGCTTTGACGGTACCCTCGCCGAGGAAAGCGAGTTGTTGTCAGAGGCCTCGGCGCTGCTGCAGACGATCAGTGATGCACACATGCCAAAGATCAATATAATAACGGGTGCGGCAATAGGTCCGGTGTATAACGTGATGGGTTGCGCACGCGGATACGCTGATGTAGTGTACGCGTGGGAGAATGCCGTGATAGCACCGATGCTGCCGGAAGCCGCGAGGCGGATCATGAATATAGAGACAGAGGCCTCGCCTCTATGTGCCGCAAAACGCGGGCTTATAGACGATGTACTGAACCCTGCAACTACGAGGCAGTATGTAATAGCGGCGTTTGAGATGCTACAGACCAAGAGCCGCGCGGGCCGGAGGTAAGTATGGACAATATCGTACAGGGCTTATCGACATCCGTTATCGGCATCGGCATCGTCATGTCGATACTCGCGATGATTGCGTTTATGGTGTGGCTGATGGGTAGGATACTCGCGTCGAACGACACATCCGGCAAAACGGGCTCGGCTAAAGCAGATACGCAGAAACAAAACGCTGCGCCTGTTGTTCCGGTCGTGGCATCGGCTCCGGCGGCGCAGTCTGCGGACAGCCCGGAGATCATAGCCGCTATCATGGCCGCCATATCGGCGAGCACAGGCATACCCGCGAACAAACTCGTTGTGAGGAGTATCAAACGCTCCGATGAATGGTTGAAGCATTCCCAATACCTATAGAGAAAGAGGTTGTTTTTATATGAAGACTTATAGGGTTACGGTTAACGGTACATCCTATGATGTGACTGTCGAAGAAATAAACGGCTCAAGCGCAGCTGCACCTGCGGCTCCCGCTGCAAGCGTAGCGGCACCGGTTGCCGTTCCGACTCCAGCTGCCGCACCTGCGTCACCTGCCAAAGCTGCCGCACCCGGTTCCGGTGCGCCTGTTACGGCACCGATGCCCGGTACGATATTAGACGTGCCGGTAAAGGTAGGGGATACGGTTGCTAAGAACGAGGTTGTCGTGTTGTTGGAAGCGATGAAGATGGAAAATGAGATCGTCGCGCCGGAAGCCGGTACGGTAACGTCCGTAACGGTGCAAAAGGGCGCTTCTGTAAATACGGGCGATGTAATGCTCACAATAATGTAGCGGTAGTCTGGAGGCTTATATGGACTTTTTTGAAATCCTCAAGGACATAACCGTGAGGTTTGCGCAGTCCTCGGGCTTTTATCTGCTCACGCAGAACGAGAGCTACAAATATGTAATCATGGTATTGGTGGCGTTGTTTTTTATGTATCTCGCCATCTCCAAAAAATACGAGCCGTTGCTGCTGTTGCCGATCTCATTCGGAATGCTACTGGTAAATCTACCGGGCGTTACGATCATGAACGAACCGATGATAGGCGAAAACGGCAAACAGGTCATCGGTGGCATGCTCAACTATCTCTATATGGGTAATAAATATGTCATCTTCCCGCCGCTCATCTTCCTCGGTGTGGGCGCGCTCACGGACTTCGGACCGCTGATTGCAAACCCTAAGAGCCTGTTGCTGGGGGCGGCTGCACAGATCGGTATATTTGCGGCGTTTTTGGGAGCACTGCTGTTGGGCTTTTCTCTGCCGGAGGCTGCAGGCATCGGTATCATCGGGGGTGCGGACGGACCTACGACGATCTTTCTGAATACAATACTTGCGCCCCATCAGGTTTCGACCGTCGCGGTCGCGGCATATTCGTACATGGCTCTCGTGCCTATCATACAGCCGCCGATCATGCGCGCGCTTACAACAAAGGCCGAACGCGCGATCGTGATGGAGCAGCTCAGACCAGTTTCGAAGCGTGAAAAGATTATATTCCCGATTATGGTTACGGTGTTTGTATTATTGATAATACCCGACTGCGCACCGTTGGTTGGTATGCTTATGCTTGGCAATCTGTTTAAGGAATCGGGTGTCGTCGAGAAGCTCGCGAAGACTGCCTCGGAAGCCCTGATGTACATAGTCACGATCTTTATTGGCATTACGGTCGGTGCGACTACAAAGGCCGATGTATTCCTGTCGGCGGCTACGATTAAGGTCGTTATACTGGGCCTTGCGGCGTTTTCCGTATCAACTGCGGGTGGTGTGCTGTTCGGTAAGATCATGTGCAAGTTCTCGGGCGGCAAGGTCAATCCGTTGATCGGGGCTGCGGGTGTATCCGCTGTGCCGATGGCCGCACGCGTAGCGCAGAAGGTCGGCCAAGAGGAAAACCCAAACAACTACCTGCTGATGCATGCTATGGGCCCAAATGTCGCCGGCGTTATCGGTTCGGCTGTGGCTGCGGGTGTGTTCCTGTCGCTGTTTGGGAAATAAGCGGTAAGAGCTTTATTCTGAGGAGGTACTAAGTGAAGAACTCAAATAAAAAGACGGAAAAACGTATAATCGGGATTACCGACACGACGCTCAGAGACGGTCAGCAATCATTGATCGCAACGCGCATGACGACCGAGCAGATGCTTCCGATCATTTCAACGATGGACGATGTGGGCTTTCATTCGGTGGAGATGTGGGGCGGTGCGACCTTTGACGCGTGCATGCGTTTTATAAACGAAGACCCGTGGATACGCTTACGTAAGCTCAGGGATGGGTTTAAAAAGACCAAGCTGCAGATGCTGCTGCGTGGTCAGAACCTCTTGGGTTATCGGATATATCCGGATGATGTGGTCGAGTATTTTATACAGAAATCCGTGGCGAACGGCATCGACATCATCCGTATGTTCGACGCGTTAAACGATACGCGCAACCTACAGACCTGTGTCAAGACTGCAAAAAAAGAAAAATGTCATGTACAGATCGCGATAGGATACACGCTGAGCCATGTGCATACAATTGAATATTACATGGACTTGGTCAAACGCTTCGAGTCGATGGGAGCGGATTCGATATGTATAAAGGATATGGCGGCGCTGCTGCTTCCAAAGGCTGCGACCGAGCTCGTGACGGCCATCAAATCCGTCAGCAAGCTGCCACTGCAGGTGCATACGCACTATACGACGGGGCTTGGCTCTATGGCTTATATGAGTGCGATCGAGGCCGGTGCGGATATTCTGGATACGGCTATCTCCCCGTTTGCGTTCGGCTCGTCACAGCCGGCGACCGATGTAATGGTCGGCGCGCTCGCAGATACCGAATACGATACGGGACTCGATCAACAAAAGCTTGCGGGCATCGCGTCATATTTCAAGACGTTGCGTGATGAGTTTATCGCTAACGGCTTACTCGATCCGACGATACTCTGCGTGGATTATAACGGATTGATCTATCAGGTACCCGGAGGCATGCTGTCTAACCTCGTGTCTCAGCTCAAGGCGCAGAACCACACGGAGTTATTGGACAAGGCGCTCGAGGAGGTACCGAGGGTGCGCGAGGATATGGGTATGCCGCCACTCGTCACGCCGTCAAGTCAGATAGTAGGCACGCAGGCCGTATTGAATGTTATTTCCGGGGAAAGGTACAAGATATGCCCGAAGGAAACGAAGGATATCGTACGCGGCATGTATGGCAAGACTCCGGTAGAGATCAAGCCCGAGTTCAGGAAGCAGATCATCGGTGATGAAAAGCCGATAACCTCTCGTCCTGCGGATTTGTTGTCACCCGCGTTGCCGGACGCGCGTAAGGAGATCGAGAACTACATCGAGAAGGACGAGGATGTATTGTCCTATGCGCTGTTTCCAAATGTGGCAATAAACTACTTTAAATATAGAAACGCACAGAAATACGGTGTCGACGAGAACTTAGCAGATAAAGAAAATAAGGTCTATCCGGTTTAAACATACAAAAGCATGTTGGAGGTCACTGTGGAACGAAATCATTCGGCAAATTATTTGCCGTTTTTTTTCATGCTTACGGCGGTTATATGCGTGATCTTTATATGTCCGCGAACAATATATGCGTATTCGTCGGATATTCGCATAGGCCTTGAGTCAAAATACAAGGATGTCGACAGCGTCAAGATCACGGCTAAAACGATTGAAGTCGGATATGATAAGGGTATAGCCGGATATATAAAGGGCAGCGGATCATTCACAGCCGAGGTTGTAAACGACGGATTTGTAAAATACAACGAAAGCTATAACGACTTTGATGCGGCAAATGCGGCCGCAGTATCAAAGAAATCTGCTGGCGTAAATGCAATAGCTGCGTTGGTCGAAAACGGTAAGTGGACGGTATACGCGCGCTCGTCGAACCCGTCATCCGATGCCGCGAGGCTCGGGGGTATAGCGATGCAACCGAACACGAGGCGTGTGCAGATATCGGATAACGGTAACGCGCTGATGGTGTTTGAAAATGCGTTGGGTTTCGGTCAGCTCAATGACGCTGATAGTGAGACAACAGCGCTGGGCACGCAAAAGTATCGCGGCCATATAGAACTAAATCGCCATACAGGTAAGAGGATCACGGTGGTCAATGTCGTGACGCTTGATGAATATCTATATAGTGTTATCCCTTCTGAGTTTCCGTCGAAGTGGAGCAACGAAGCCATGAAAGCTCAGGTTGTTGCAACGCGATCGTATACGGTCACGCGTCTTGGCGTGCACAAGGAGCTCGGCTACGATATTTGCGACACTACGAACTGCCAGGTATATCTCGGTGCGGGTAATGAAGCCGCGACAACCACACAGGCCGTAAAGGATACGACCGGGCAGATATTGATACATAACGGTGGTGCTATAAACGCTGTATATTTTTCAAGTAGCGGTGGCGTAACGGATGATTCCGAAAATGTCTGGGCTAACGCCGAGCCCTATCTGCGCAGCGTGAAGGAGATTACGGAGTTCGAGCCAAAACAATGGACGCGGACGTTTACACTATCGGAGCTTACAGACTTGGCGAATAAAAATAAAGCCAACATCGGCTCGGTGCAGGGTGTGAGCATCACGACCTCAGATAATGGGCGCGTACAGAGCATGACACTAACAGGCTCATCCGGTAACAAGACATATAAGAAAGAGGAGATACGCAGCTTCTTTTCGCCATCGGCGGGTGGGATGTTAGAAAGTAGGAACTTCAGGTTGGCGGGTTATCCGGCGCCCAATATCACACAGGTACAGTCTACAGGAGCGCCGCAGGGAACGCCGACCACTGTCACTCAAGGCTCAGCTCAGAGTACATCGGCGGGACTGTACGCAACCAACGGCACGCAGACCGTAAGCCTTCAGGCGAACGGCCTATATGTGGTTAATTCATTTTCCCAGATCGTGCAGATATCGGGTGGTATAGCGGTCGACAAAAGCGGCAACAGTGTAGATATAGCCACGGCGGCTAATGCGGCAGCTCAGCAGGCGGGCACGCAAAACACAGGTGCACAGAGCTCGGGTGCTATTTCGGCGACGGTGAGTGGCACATATACTGCGCCGACCGGCGGGTCCGGAACACAGAGTGTGTCAGGCAAAAACGTCGTGCTTACAGGCAACGGCTGGGGACATGGCGTAGGTATGAGCCAGCGTGGGGCTGAAGGCATGGCACAGATGGGATATAACTATATGCAGATATTACAACACTACTATACAGGGACGCAGATACAGCAGCTATGAAGACAAAAGACTTTTATTATGATCTACCAGAGGAACTCATCGCTCAACATCCGTTAGCCGAGCGCACGGATTCGCGATTGATGGTTTTACACAAGCACACGGGTGAACTCGAGCATAGGCATTTTTACAATATTGGTGAATACTTGAATCCGGGGGATTGCCTCGTATTAAACAATTCCCGTGTCATACCCGCACGCCTTAAAAATGAGCGGCTGGAGTTGTTCTTATTAAAACCGTTGGGTGACAACCGATGGGAAGCGCTCGTGAAGCCCGGACGTAGAGCAAAGCCCGGGCATACAGCCGTTTTTGGTGGCGGGCTTTTGGAGGCAAGGGTTGAGGAAGTGACCGAGACGGGTAACAGGATTGTTACCCTTTTTTATGACGGGGACTTTGATACGGTGC
>CAZUNC010000091.1:0-8968 GCA_964621475.1 uncultured Defluviitaleaceae bacterium
ACGCGAGTAGGTTTGTCTGGAACGCAATATCATCTATGACCTTTATTATTTTTGATATGCGATCCGAAGCATGCTTGATTTCATCCATAGACCCGAGCATCTTGCTCATTTCCTCGTTGCCTTCCCTCGCGCTCTCCATGGATTTATGAGAGATATCATTTGCCTTCTGCGCATCCTTTGCGGTTTTTTGTATCTGATCATCGATCGTCGTTATCGATGCGTTTAGCTCTTCTATCGAGCTCGCTTGTGCGCTTGCGCCGTTTGCCAGATCCATCGACGACATAGATATCTGCTTCGCTCCCGAGAGCACATTTTCGGCGGAGCTCTTTATCTCGGTGACTGTATTTTTGAGCGTCTTACCTATGTTATTGATAGCCTGTTTTATTAAATCAAACTGTCCTACATATTCACGTGATATCCCCTTTCTCAGATCACCACCCGCAATCGAGCCGAGTATATCCGATATTTCCGCTATGTATGAAGCCGTAGAGCCGATCATGCGTTCAAAGGATTTCATCATTTGTGCAAAACTGCCCTTGAAATCATTACGCACGCTTATGTTAAAGTTACCGTTTGAAAGCTGCTCCAGTGCGTTATTTGCTTCGTTAATCGGTAGGCTGATCGTTTTCAGCAGATCGTTTAAACCATTAGTCAGCTCACGCCAATCCCCTTGATATAGGTTCGAATCAATGCGTGCATCAAGCTTACCGTTATCTGCAGCCTTTATAAGTCCTGCGATATCCTTATTTATAGACATCATGTTCTTCTTCAGGCCGTCAAACATTTGGTTTGCTATCGCCTTTTTACCCGGATACTTTGGCAATTCCGCATTGAAATCACCCTTGCCTATCTTATCAAAGCTCTCAAGCATAATCAGCGTATCCTTGATCAATGAATCCACATTAGTGTTAATCTTCTGGGCTACAACCTTATACTCCCCATCAAAATCCGATTCCACAATGCGTGCTTCGATATCACCCTGCTGCATCTGTGTGGACATGAGCCCTATCTTATCAACCAATAGCGTAATCGTACTCCTGAGCTTTCCAAAGGCCATTATCAACTCACCGATCTCATCCCTACCAGCGACGGGTAGGTTTACGCTGAAGTTGCCCTGCGCAATAGAGAGTGCTGCCTTTCCGATCTGAGAAATGGGCTTTGATACAGACTTGTTCATCAGTATAATCATAAACATAGCCACTATAACAGCCAATAAAAAGGTAACACCGACTATAATCTCCGCTGTTAACGCTGTCGCGTTTGCCGCATTGCTTCTCTCGATTGTGTATGCATTATAGTCTTCTGTAACGCTGATCAATATCTTCGCTATACTATCAAAGATCGGCACATATTGCGTCTCAAAAACCTCAAGCGCTTTTGCATTTGATTCATCCGTATTTTGCAACGATAGTTCATATATTTGGTCTCTGTATTGCGATATATCGTTCAAGTTTTTTTCTATTTCAATCAGCTTCGAGGTGCCAATACCGAGGTTTTCTTTGAGATAAGCTAAGTTAGTGTTTACCTTTTCCCTGTCCTCGTCACATTTCGTTATAGCCTCGTTTATTAGGTTTGTATCCGTATTTGCAATGATTAACAACGTATAGCGTTGAACGGACACGAGATTTCTACGCATCTGCCATATCATGCTTGTATTAGGCATCGACTTTTGCTCAAACTCATTAACTGCATCATTGAGCTTTATTACGCTCGCAAACGCTGACACACCGAGCACTATCAATACAAATAACACTGATCCGAATCCTATTAGCAATTTCGTTGAAATTTTAAGATTCTTCATTAGATCACTCCTCCATCATTTTGTGGCACAATGTGTCATACCCATATGTAGCTGATATAAGCAGTGCTTATGCACTTTCACTGCCATATATTTGTTGCTTGTGCACGTATTATATGACCTTTTGTTAGAATAATTCAATATATACAAATAAATGCCCTATTAGAAAACAGGACACTTTAGGACAGTATCGTGGCATGTTATTGATGAATCATTTACAGATTTTTTCACTTCTGCTAAAATTGATATATGTAAGCTTTACATATGGGAGAGGTAATATGACGGGAAAAAATGTGACAAAATTAGGTTATCTTATGGAATTGTTAAATATCTCTATAGCCGATCTGTCGACTGCTATTAATGTCGAAAGGTCATCCGTGAGTAAGTGGAAGAACGGCACGCGAAAGTTTCCGTCGGATACCCCGTACTTTGAAGGCATCATCGACTACTTTATCGCCAAGAACACAAGCATCGGTGGTCATATACTCAAGGACTTTTTTATTGATATATTTCCCTGCGCAAGCCCCATTGATGATGACACATTAAAAAAATGCATACGCAACTACATATTAAATATAGGCATCGGAGCCATAAACAATCAGATCACCGAGATGCAAGGCAGCTTGTATTCATCTATCTTTACTATATACAGGGGCGCAGAGGGTAAGCAGAACGCGCTTATGTACATGTTAGACATGGTGGAGTCATTAAGCGAACCCACTGTGATTACTGTTTTCGAGCATTTCCAAAATAGTTGGGCCTCTAACAATATGCATTTCTTTCGCATTCTTGAGCAGCGTCTTATGCATGTGCTCGATTTGGGTCACAAAATCGAACTGATCATATGCCTCAGTGATGACTATACTGGTAATCTCGATGTACACAAGGCCACCATGCGCTTCAGCTTTCATCAAAATATGTCGATTTATATTGTACAGTCACGTTTTGTTGAAAGGATAGACATGTTTGTAATAAAGGATCACCTATCGATCGTATGCTACAATGCGTCAAACAAACCCTCAGGTATCGTCTGCTGCGTTTACAAGGATAAACTGTTGTGTGGGTTATATTTCTCGATGGCACAGAAGATCAAGCAGATAGCATATCACATGCTTGTGACCAACAAACCGTCCGAGGTAGATATGATCTTCGACATTTTTTATCACTGTGCCTACAAAAAGGAAGCGGTCTACTACTCAGGCAACGCGCTGAGCTTTACAACGATGAGTGAGGAGCTCGTGAACGAGATCATCGCAGACAATAAGCTGTCCTCGGTCGATAAACAGAGGATAATGAACTTTTATCAGGTGTTTAGATTGAATATGGATAACTCGCTCACGGACTCATATGGCGGATATTACCTATATATGGACGATATCATGAAACCGCTAAAACACGAATACTCGATAATCTCCTCATTATCCGTGGTCACACATAAAACTGTACGGATTACCAGGGCCCAGGCGCAGCGACACATCCGCGAAACCGCCGAGCTATTACGATGCAATCCGCATTATAGAATAATATTAAACCACGGCACAAACCCCGATCCCAATATCGTATGGTTTAAGGATAAGCTGTGGTTCTTTGCGGTGCATACAGATGAGCATTCAGGCAAGAGTAAGATTTTATTCAACGAGCACGTCGCATCGGTAGAAATGTTTAAGTCCTTATACGAAGATATATTCAACAGAACACATCATCTATATAAGGACCCTGAGTATGTTTCCGATATATTAATGAAAATAGCTAACGACGAACTATCATAGCAACAGCGGACGTATTTAGTCCCGCTGTAATTTCCTCGCCTGTGGACATGTTTTTGATACGCACCGAGCTGTCAGCGATCTCGTTATCGCCTATTATTGCCGAATATCGTGCCTTGAGCTTATCCGCGTATTTCATCTGCGCCTTGATGCTGCGGCCTGAGATATCACCCTCGGCCTTTACACCCTCGCGCCGTAGTGCGTATATAAGGTTCCATGCGGCATGCACTCCCGACGAACCCGCACCGCCTATATAGATATCCGGCACGCCCATATCCTCCTGTGCATCACCCATCAACATGACGATACGCTCCATGCCCATACCGAAACCCACAGCCGATGTAGCCGGTCCTCCGCATTCCTCGATCAGGTTGTCGTAACGCCCGCCACCGCATAGGGTCAGTCCGGTCTTTTCATCCACGAACTCAAATACCGTGCGCGTATAATAGTCCAATCCACGCACAATACGCGGGTCTACCTCCACACGCAGATCCGTATCGGCCGTTACAACCCCGAGCGCGGCCTTTACATCCTCAAAGTGCTTGCGGCATTCATCGTCGAGCGCATCCAACACAGACGGTGCGTCGGTTAATAGCGCCTGGCATTTCTCTTCCTTGCAGTCGAGTATACGCAGCGGGTTCTTTTCCAGACGCGTCTTACAGGTCGCACAGAGCCCGTCATAACGCTCACGCAGAAACGCTGTCAGGCGTTCGTTGTAGACTGCGCGGCAGCTCGAGCAACCGAGGCTGTTTATTCGCAACGTGAAATCTTTTATGCCCACACCCTTAATGACCTCATATGCAAGCATCATGGCCTCGGTCTCCGCAAACGCACCACCCGAACCGAACACCTCGCAGCCGAACTGGTGAAATTGCCTGAACCGTCCCTGGCCGGGTTTTTCGTAACGGAAATTTGGACCCGAATAATAAAACTTTAGCGGCATCACACCACCATACAGCTTGTGCTCGACAAACGCGCGTGCTACACCAGCAGTTACCTCCGGTCTCAGCGTACAACTGCGGTCACCCTTGTCCGTGAATGTGTACATCTCCTTTTGCACAACGTCGGTCGTCTCCCCGACCCCACGCAGAAACAGCTCCGTGTGTTCAAATATCGGCGTACGTATCTCCTCAAAGCAGAAATCCGCGCATACCTGATCGATCACGCGTTCAAGCCTCTGCCATAGTTTTATTTCCTTACCATAGATATCATTCGTTCCCCTCGGGGCTAAATATGCCTTTTGACCCATGCTTCATTTTCCTTTCAATCATCTCATCTATACGTTTTATGTATTCCTCTAAATTCTTTACGTTAAATACCCTTTCGATGCGATTGTTTTCAAACATCAGCTTTGTGATCGCACCCGTGCCTACCGCGTAGATGTCCTGTACCTCTTCCATGATCAGAACGTTATAGACAGAGGCCTTGCCGCCGCGGCAATACGCGACATTCTCGAGGTTACCGAGCATGTTCTTTTGCCTGTACATATAATATGGGTGCATACCCATTTCCGTACATGCCTCCGCACATAACCCGAGCATCTGCTGCACAGTCTGTGAGGCGGTCATCTCCTGCATCGACGAGAGCCCTTCCTTCAGCTGCGAGGCCTTCTTTACGGCCAAGGTGTGCACGGTAATATTTTCGGGTGCGAGCGGTTTTAATGCGTTCATCGTATACTCCGCATCGGTTAAATCCTCACCGGGCAGGCCCATTATTACATCGCAGTTGATATTGTCGTGACCGAGTGAGCGAGCGAGCATAAAAGCCTCTGTAAATCCTTGCGCGGTATGATGCCTTCCGATACGTTCAAGCGTCCCATTAATCATGGTCTGCGGGTTCACGGATATTCTGGTCACACCGTAGTCCTTCAGTAAACCGAGTTTCTGCGCGTTCATCGTATCAGGCCTGCCGGCCTCCACACAGAATTCCTTTACACTGCGCGGATTGTGTTCAATTACGTTTTTACGGACGAAACCGAGCAGCTTTTCCAGATCAGACGCATCTACAGAGGTAGGTGTGCCGCCGCCTATATAGATGCTTTCGACCGGTCTGCCCGCTATGATCCGCATCACAGCCTCGAGCTCCTTAAACAGCGCCTCGAAATACGCATCCTTTAGCCCGTGATGCTTAGCGAGTGGATACGCGGTGAACGAGCAATACAGACATCTGCTCATGCAAAACGGAATGTTTATATATAACGAAACCCCGTCTTTATATCGACTGTCCACAATACGCCGCTCAGCCTCCTCAACGGATATCGCGAGCTCAATCTTATCGTGTGGTGTCAGAAAGCGGTTATGAAGATAGGTCCTGATCTCGGCCTTGTCCATGCCCTGATCGACCAGCATACGCACGAGCTTTGACGGTCGTATGCCCGTCATCGCACCCCATGGCGGTTTGTATCCGGTATACATCACACATGCCTTGTACATGGATATAATCAACATCCGCTTCTGATCATCGGTGTGTTCGGCACGGCATATCACGCGGCACTTCAGATACGCGTCGAGGTAGATCTCCGATATACAGTCACCGCCCTCTAACGCGCTACGCAATGTGATTCCTTCTGGTCTAATCTCGTCTGTGATTAAAAAGCCCTCATTCGAGAAGAACACCTGTGTGATCGTTTGTAGGTCATATTCATAACGATGGTTGTCCAATATACAATACATCGTCAGATCCTTTTAAAATACGCACGCTGATGTGTTATATCGCTGTGCCCGCCATGACCCGGATATATGACCGTTTCACCGGGTAATGCAAACAATCGATTCAACGAGGCCATCAGGGTTTGTGTATCACCTGTAGGAAAATCCGTCCTGCCATAGGCCTCATCAAACAGTGTGTCCCCCGTAAACAAAACATGACTTTCAGCATTATACAGGCACATGCTGCCGGCTGTGTGCCCAGGCGTATGGATGACAGTCAGCCTGTGTTCACCGATCTGCAATACATCACCGTCCTTATAGAGCACATCTGGCTCGATACTCAGGCTGTAGCCGAGCCCCATACGCGACAGGTTCAGTTCCGGATCGATCAGCAGCGGTTTTTCGTCCGCGTGGCATGAAATACGGGCACCCGACCAAGACTGTACGGTGAGCGCAGTCAGTACATGGTCAAAGTGCCCGTGCGTAAGAACGATCTCCTTTATCCTAATGCCGTTTTTATTTACAAACGCCGATAACGCCGGTTCGCCTCCGGCCGGGTCTATTACAATACCTTGCTCATTGTCGCAGTAACACAGATAACAATTCTGATCCATGCCCCTATCCTTAAAAACCTCTATCCTGATCTCCGGTTTCATCACATGTACCCTTTCCTATTCCATTTCAAAGCTATACCCTTACTATCTCATGCACACCGGCGAGCTTTAACATCCTGTTACACAGGCGGTCGAGCTCCTCCCTGCCGGCTATCTCAATACCGAGATTAAATATGGCCTCGGCATTTTGCGTGCGTGCGCTCATGCTCTTTACGGAGATTCGCTCCTCCGTAATCACGCGTGATATATCAAATAACAGACCCATCTTTTCATCACACAAGAGCTTCAGCTCCGCTGTGTAATGTATGCCCGCCGAATTCTTTTCCGGTAGCTGCCATTCGGCCTCTATGAACCTGCTACGTTCGATTTCATCCATATTCATTATGTTTATACAGTCGGTGCGGTGTATCGACACCCCACGTCCCCTGGTCACAAAGCCCACGATCTCATCACCGGGTACGGGTGTGCAGCACCTTGAGAACCTAACGCTGATGTCTCCTACACCCTTGACGACGATGCCGCTCTTTTTCTTGCGGTCTGTGGCCGTATGATCCTTCGTGCTGATCGGTATCTCAATATTCTGTACATTGCGCTCGATCTCGCTGATATAGTCGTCGTTTAGCTTATTGATGACCTGACTCTCTTTAAGCCCACCATGTCCGATCGCTGCGCACATGGAATCCCAGTCCACAAAGTTGAATCGGTTCAATACCGCCTTCTGGCGCTTCTCATTGAGTAAATCTGCCAGATTCAAGTTCTTCTTCTTTGCTTCCTTTTCGAGCAGATCCTTACCCTTAACAATATTTTCGTCTTTATTTATGCGTTTGAACCATTGATTGATCTTATTACGTGCCTGCGCGGTCTTAACGAGCTTCAGCCAGTCCGCGCTGGGGCCCTTCGAGTTTTGGCTTGTGAGAACCTCGACCTGATCGCCGGTTTTTAACACATGGTCAAAATTTACGATCTTGCCGTTTACACGCGCACCGACCATCTTATTACCGACCGCCGAATGGATCGCATAAGCATAGTCCACGGGTGTCGCACCGCTAACGAGGCTTATGACATCACCCTTTGGCGTAAAGCAATAGACATGATCCTTAAATACGTCCAGATCCACCTTTAGCGCATGCAGATACTCCTTGTTATCTGACATCTCGCGCTGCCATTCCAATATCTGTCTGAGCCAAGACAGCTTTGCTTCCTCGCTGTCCGGATCGACCTGTCCTGTGTCGCCCTGCTTATATTTCCAGTGTGCGGCTATACCGTATTCGGCTGTGCGATGCATATCCCAGGTGCGTATCTGAACCTCAAACGGGTCGCCCTCCGGGGAGATCATCGTGGTATGCAGCGATTGATAATGATTGGCCTTTGGCATGCCGATATAGTCTTTGAAACGTCCCGGCACAGGCTTAAACGCTTCGTGTACGATACCCAAAACCTCATAGCAGTCGTGTTGGTTATTTACTATGACACGGACCGCAAACAGGTCATATATCTGATCCATCGATTTACTCTGACTTTTCATCTTTTTATATATGCTAAAGAAATGCTTTGGACGGCCCTCGGTGCGGCCTTGGATATTATTTTTATTTAGTAACTCATCAATCTGCGCGACGATCCTATCGATAAAGGCCTGTCTCTCGGATTGTTTTCTGCTGATCTTGTCCGCGAGGTCATAATACGCCTCGGGATCGAGGTATTTAAACGAGAGATCCTCGAGGTCGTACCGAAGCTTCGATATGCCCAGACGATGTGCGAGCGGCGCATAGATGTCGAGGGTCTCCTGCGCTTTCTCGCGTTGCTTCTTTTCGGACTGGAACTTAAGCGTGCGCATATTGTGCAGGCGATCCGCGATCTTTATTAAGATGACACGGATATCCTTTGCCATCGCAAGAAACATCTTGCGATAGTTTTCGGCTTGCTCCTCTTCCTTTGAGGTATATGCGATCTTCTCGAGCTTGGTCACGCCGTTTACGAGCTCAGCGACCTCCTCGCTAAACATATTCACGATATCCTCATAGGTATATTGGGTGTCTTCTATAACATCATGCAAAATCCCCGCGACGATGGACTCGAGATCGAGCTCAAGCTCAGCGAGTAGGATAGCCACAGCCAACGGATGAATGATATACGGCTCCCCGG
>CAZUNC010000092.1:0-8960 GCA_964621475.1 uncultured Defluviitaleaceae bacterium
TAAATACAGCCGCAGGGAAGAACGCCGCTATGATGATCATAAATAACCCAGCACCCGCGTTTACACCGATGATAGAGGGGCTGCACATCGGGTTTTGCAATACAGTCTGTAGCAAAGTGCCGGACAGCGACAGTGCGATACCGCACAAAAGCGCGGCCAAACTCCTCGGCAGACGCACATAGAAAAAGACCTTGCCCAAGCTTTCGGAAATATCTTTAGTGATGACGATATCCACGAGCCGCGAAAGCGGTATCCTCACTGCTCCTACACATAAACTGAGCACGAACAAACAAAACAGCAGCACCAAGGCGCTTGAAATGATCAACGCCTTGGTACTGCTGCTTTGTTTATCGGGGTTTAAAGTTTTCGTAAAGGATCGCTTCGAGGTACTCATAACTCTCTCCCCATCTCGCGTTGGGTTTGTATTGGAACAGTTCCTTCGGGAGCACAAAGAAACGGTCGTTTCTGATTGCGCTGAGCTCGTTCCAGGCCGGGTTGTACATTACGGTCTTTTCCATCGTCTCCATGGCCTTCTTCGGATCACCCATCCTAATCACAAAGATAAAATCCGGATCCTCGCCGATGATCGTCTCCATGCTCAAGTCCTCGAGTAAGGATTCGTGGAGTGTGGCAATATTATCGGCGTTCAAGTCCAGTAGCATCTTGCCGACCGGATGATCCGACTTTAATGCCTTTGCCTTTGTAGACATCGAACGGATCAGCAATACACTGGGTTTGCCGTCCGCTTGGGTCTTCGCTGCGGATTTTTGTATCGCGGCATCGACTTGAGATTTTATCTCTTCGCCGTATTGCTTGTAACGCTCCGGGGTGCTGTTGATATCCGTACACACTTTGAGCATGCTCAGGTATTCGTCAAAGGTATCCGTCTTGAAATATGCATGGGGGATTTTTGCGTTTGTAAGGGTTTCGTCGAGCTTGACGTGTTGTTCTACATCCGTTGAGAGTAACACAAGGTCCGGGTTTACTGCCAATATGATCTCGGCGTTCGGCTCCTTTACACTGCCGATGATCTTAACATCCTCCGGCAGCTGCAGCCCACGCTCGGACATGGCATCCTCGGTGACACCGATCAAATCCCCGCCTGCGAGCAGCCAGAGCTCCGCATATGAACCCATTGCCGCTATGACCTTTTGAGGTCTTGCGTTCAGCGTAACGGTTTTGTCCAGATCATCCGTAAATGTATAATACGCGCGGTCGACTTGCGCAGTGGGGGTCTTTGCACATCCGCAGGCTAAAAGGAGGATAAAAATGAATGTTGTACAGAGTGTAATGATCTGTCTTATCATTTCGCTCCGGTTACCGTTTCGGGTGAGGGGATTCGGATATCAGCATCTTTTCTGCCTCTTCCACGCCGAGCCTGTCTATCGTTTCGCCGAAGCGTTCGCCCGCCACGCCTTCGCTTTTAAATAATAATATCGCCTTCTCTACCACATCCAACACCTCGTCCTTTGTGAACACCTTGCTCAGTGGTGTGCCCATCCTTATCTTTTTGCCCCATTTGCCGCCAACATATACCTTGAACATATCCTCGCCATTCGCAGTCACGCCGAAGTGACATTTTTTTATGCATCTGCCGCAGTTATTACATACCTGCTTATCCACTACTATCGCTCCGTTTTCAACCTTTACGGCCTTCATCGGGCATGTCTCGGACACTATGCATTTACCGCAACCCCTGCATTTTTCGGTTTCGTACCTCATAACACGCTGACCTACTATACCGATATCATTCAGATCGGGCTTTGCGCAATTGTTCGGGCAGCCACCCACAGCGATCTTAAACTTATGCGGCAACACCACATCATGATAACCCTCAAAGAAGCGGTCGTGAATCTGTTTGGCCAGGCCCATCGTATCGCACAAACCGAACACGCAGGTTGTACCCTTACAACCGACCACCGGGCGTACACGGGTACCTGTTCCGCCCGTCTTGAGACCGGCTTGCGCTATATAATCCCTAAACGGCTGGATGTTTTCATATTCGATGCCCGGCACCTCGAGCGTAAGACGCACCGTAAATGCCACATGCCCAGCACCGAATTTTTGCGCGGCCTCGGATATGACCTTCATTTGCTCGGAGGTTATCGTGCCATTTTCAGTGATGACCCTGCCGCTAAACTTCCTTGTGCCCCTATTATGCAAAAAGCCGAAGCCCTTGACAGTCTTGATTTGTTCCGGGGTTAGCATGTTGTTTTCCATTCACTCGTCCTCTTTTCTAATTAATATTAATTTGTATTATGCGTGGAAAACATTATAATGTAAAGTATATAATTGTAATGATTATAATAGTCAAAATGCTATGGTGGATAAGGGTATCGAATGGAAGGGGGTGAGAGTATGACGCTGCGCGGCCTGAGGATATTTGTGACGGTGGTTAAGACGGGCAAGATGAGCGCAGCCGCGAACGAACTGTATATCGCACAGCCGACCATCAGCCAGACGATAAACGAGCTCGAACGGGAATATGGAGTGGAGTTGTTTGACAGGCTAAACAAGAAGCTGTTTTTGACTCGCGAGGGCGAGGTGTTTTATGAATACGCAAACAAGATACTCGCGTTATCACAGGAAATGGACGAGAATATCAAGAACATGACGATGAATAAAACGATACACCTCGGTGCAACGATCACGGTTGGTAAATGCGTACTCGTGGACATCATCAAACGATTTGAAAAATCATTTCCCAATATCAAGGTAGTAGTAAAGATAGACAATACGACAGTGATCGAGAGGTTATTGCTGGAGAGTAAGGTTGACATCGGACTGGTTGAGGGCAAGGTGAAAAGCAGTGAACTAATATCAAAGCCTGTTATTTCGGACGAACTGGTCTTGGCATGCTCGTCGCAGCATGAGATATCGCAGCGGGTTTCTGTGGAGCCCGAGGAGTTATCTGCATATCCGTTTATTCTCCGGGAGGAGGGGAGCGGTACGAGGGATCTGTTTGAGGGCATACTGCATAAGAGAAACATATCGATAAACACAAAGTGGAATTGTCACGGGTTTGACTCGATCATTGAGGCTACACTCGCGAACCAAGGTATCACGGTCATATCCGAGCGGATTGTAGCGGACTATGTAAGAGACGGTAGGCTCTGCGTGGTTCCGATAAACGGCGTGGATATGCGCCGAAAATTCTGCCTTGTATATCACAAGACCAAGTATATAGGTGACGCGCTCAGGAAGCTGATGGACTTTATCAGTCTATACGAAATAAATCAAACGGAGGAATAGAACCCATGAATGGAAATAATATGAATATTAAGCTCTGCATATTTGACTTGGACGGCACATTGACGGACACGATAGATACGATCGCTCATTTTGTAAATACCGCACTCGCAAAATTCGGTTACGGATCGATCGAGGCACAGCGGTATAAGCTTTTAGTCGGGGACGGGGCAAAGAACCTTATAATGAGAGCACTGGAGACCCTCGGTGTGGAGGATAACAATCACGAGATACTGAACAAGGTGTTGCCGTATTATAACGAGATATATAATGCGGATTTCCTATACAAGACCACAGTCTATAACGGGATAGAGGAACTGTTAAATAAGCTTAAGTCGGCGGGGATAAAAATAGCCGTATTATCAAACAAGCCCCACAACACCACGGAACGTGTGCTGCAGGGCATGTTTAACAATGAATTGTTTGATATCTGGTTTGGTGCGAGGGATGGTATTGCATTAAAGCCGTCGCCCGAGGGTGTATATGAGATCATCGAAACAATCGGTGTAACAAAAGAGGAATGTCTTTATATCGGGGACACAATGACCGATATGCAGACCGGGAAAAACGCAGGACTGTTTACGATCGGTGTGCTCTGGGGTTTCAGGGATAGGCAGGAGCTCGAGGCTGCTCACGCAGATCTGATCGTAGAGAAGCCCGATGAGATCGCTGATTTTATTCTTCGCCGCCCTTAACAGCCGAATATGTGCCACAGAATACGCCATATAAAATACCTGTTATCGGATAGACGATCCATGCGATACCCCAGCCGTCAAATAGAAAGCCCCATATCAGGAACACGCAGGTCGCGAGCGGGAACACAACCGATGCCACAGCCCCGGTGACCTTTGCGACGCGTATCTTTGAAGAGCTGTACTCCTGTATCTGCAGAACACGCTTGTAGGCATCGGTTGGTCCGGATGAACGGATCAAGTTGCGTACGGCTACACCGATCAGCACTAATGCCAAACTCACGCCGAGCATCACACTCGGGAAGCTTGAAAATATGATGATGATAACCGCGCCCACGAGTATCAATGAGACGCTGAGGATCGTTGCGGAGGTACGCTTTGCGGCGAGCTCGTCGTATTCAGAGGTCAGCATTTTTTTTGTACGCAGATCGATTGCAAATGTGCCTTCTTCTATATTTTTATAGCGGGCGCTTTTAAAATCCGACTTGATAAACAAGCCCACGGCCGGTATCAGGAATATGAACAGCACTATGACCGGCAGTGTACCGAATAATATAACAGAGTGTGCATAGCCGTACATAGCGATCATAATGGACACACCAATCATGACAAGCAATACGCCATTCGATACGAGGTTGTTTGACTTTATAAACTGAGCGATATACTCCCTGACTTCATCGTGGGGGATAACTACCTCTGGATTGGGTTGACCATGGGACGGTGCCGCTATATTCATTTCATTGATCAGCTCATCGATATTTCCAAATTCCGCTATGACAGTGCCTATGGCTTCGTTTTCGGTCCTGCCGTACTGACGCAGCTCGGTATATTTGGCCTCCATGTCGTTTAATAAATCTTGCTTTAGGCGTAAGATTTCATCCGTCTGGGGCAGCGGTCCAAAGATATTGTCTAAGTAACTCTTGATTGTTTCCATCGATTTTCTCCTTTAATTAGTTTGAGTTTGGGTTGTAGACATGCGCCTGCAAAACCTGCCGATTACATCCTGCGTGACCTCCCATTCGGCACATTTTTCGAGGTAATACTGAGTACCGCTGGCTGTGACATGATAGTAGGTTCTTTGCTTGCCGTGTGTTTCGTCCCCTATATAGGACTGGATATAGCCGTTTTTTTCGAGGCGGGTAAATGCCGAATACAATGTCGTCTCCTTGATTATATATTGGCCGTCTGTAATCGTACGAATATTCTTGGAGATCTCGTAGCCATAGGAATCGCCGCCCAACAGCAAGCTCAGGATGATCGTGTCGTTATATCCGCGTATAACATCACTGCTTATCAACCACGTGCTCCCTTCTGTCTTAATTACCACGTCTGATGAAGTAATGTTAATACAATTACTACGACAAGTCAAGTAATTTTTCATTATACTTTTGTGGTAAAATAAGCTATGATAGTTACAAGCTGTTAGAATCGGAGGTTAAGGTCAATGAATGGTATCAATGGTATGGGGACGAGCGCGGTATCTATGGACTATAGCTCGTTGAAGATGGCAAAACCCGGCAGTAAAGGTGAAATGTCGTATGGGGCACAGAGCATGTATGATGAAATTAAAAAGATGGTTTCGTCCGTGCCAAATGCAGAACTCACACTCGATACAACGAAAAAGCCGGAGAGCAAGCCCGGAGAATTGCAGATTCATATGCATGGTATGAAGAGTGTTGAATGTACCCCGACGGGTATTTACCATACATTTGTGATTGATACAGATACCCTCGAACGCATGGCGCAGGATGAGGAGTACAGAAAAGAAGTCATGGATTCGTTTCAAAAGAGTATAGAAACCGCATACGATAACCTGAAGCAGCCCAATCCGCTTGCAGCGAATAAGAGCAAGGAACAGGATGCCAAGGTCTACATAGATTTTTGGAACACGGACAAGAATGGCAAGTATGTAAATAAACCTATTTATAGCCAGCCAATGCAAAGTGTTATTGCAAAGTATATAGGCGAATAGCTAAAATATACAATAAATATGGAAGACGGGTCGTTGCAGATATATGTCATTCTGCTTTGACCCGCCTTTTTTTGTATATGATGAATAAATATTGGTAAAATTCCCACGGTTTATTGACAGTGATGGCTCGCAATGGTAATATTTAAGAAATAACTATATTTCGGGGGGATATATTTGACTACGCGGAAAAAGCGGTTGCTTATAGACATACTCAATGACAAGTATCTATATTTGATGCTGGTGCCGGGTATAGTGCTATTATTCATTTTCTCGTACATGCCTATGTACGGACTTGTTATGGCCTTTAAGAGTTACTCGACCAGGCTCGGGATAATGGGTAGCCCGTGGGCAGGGCTCACACACTTTAAAAAGCTGTTCTCTCTGCCTGAGTCCGAATTTGTTATCTTCAACACGATACGCATCAGCTTCTTTAACTTGATCCTCGGTTTTCCTGCTCCGATCATCCTCTCCCTTCTTCTGAACGAACTCCGCCTCCCACGCTTCAAGCGCGGGGTGCAATCGGTGCTCTATATGCCTCATTTCGTTTCTTGGGTTGTCATCAGCGGTTTGTTATATTCCTTCTTTTCCACAACAGTCGGTGTGTTCAGCAAGGTCGTGATGGCCGTCGGATTGCCACCTGCCAATGTCATCGCAAACCCCAATACCTTCAGACAGTTATTATATGCAACAAATATCTGGAAATCGGCCGGATGGGGTACGATCATCTACATGGCTGCTATTGCGGGTGTTGACCCGGCACTGTACGAGTCCGCCGAGATAGACGGCGCTAACCGTTTACAACGTATGTTACATATTACACTGCCATCGATACGCTTCTCGATAACGACGATGCTGATACTCAGTGTGGGAGGTATCATGAGCGGTAACTTCGATCAGATCATGAACCTGCGTACAGCCCCGACGACACAGATCTCGCAGGTCATCGATACATATGTGTTTGACATGGGTATCACAAAGGGTCGCTATGACTTCGCAACAGCCGTAGGCTTGTTCCAACAGGGTATTAACTTTATGTTGATGCTCACGACCAATGGCATTGTGAAAAAGATGAGCGGCGAAGGCTTCTTCTAAACGGATAGGGGGGAATTGTAATGGCTAAATTATTTTCGTCTCGCAAGTCGGCTATACGGTACGGCTTCTGGTCCAACCTGTTTGATGTGGCCAACGTCTTATTCTTCATTTTGCTCGCGTGCATGATGATATTACCGTTCTGGAACGTCTTTATCGTATCCATCAGCACCATCGGCGAGTACATGCGCACACCGTTTTACCTGTGGCCAAAGACGCCGACCCTTGCTGCATACAAATACGTGTTTTCGTCATCGCTGATACCGCGTGCATACCTGGTAACGATAGCCGTCACCGTATGCGGTACGATCACGAATGTGCTTGTGACATCAATGATGGCGTATTCGCTGTCAAAGAAGCGTCTGCACGGGCGTAACTTTTTCTTATTAATGATACTGTTTACGATGTTCTTTTCGGGTGGACTTATCCCGTCGTACATGATCATCAGGAATGTACTCAAGCTTAACAACACGTTCTTTGTCATGTTTATACCGTCGGCGGTCAGCGCGTACAACTTCGTTATTATGAAGTCGTTCTTTACACAGCTGCCCGAGAGCCTCGAAGAATCCGCAAAGCTCGATGGTGCAAACGATATTTTCATCTTCTTTAGGATCATCTACCCGCTTTCGATACCAATGCTGTCGACGATGGCGCTGTTTGCTGCTGTAGGCTACTGGAACTCATGGTTTATGGCTCATATCTACATAGTAAATAAGGCGCTCTATCCGTTACAGCTGATCATTAGAAACTACATATTAAAGGTCAACCTTCCGCCTGAAATCAGAGAAGCCATGGGCGCTCTGCGCGATCCGGCCGGCAATCCGATACCGGTATTCGAGGAGGGTCTGAAGATGTCCACGGTGGTTATAGCCATCGTACCCTTATTGCTCATTTACCCTTGGATGCAGAAGTACTTTGAAAAGGGTGTAATGATAGGATCCATTAAAGGATAATACAAAAAAGGAGGCAATGTATGAAGAAACTGATAGCACTGCTTATGGCGGGTGTTATGGTTGCTGCGGTAGGTTGCTCGGCTAAAACGAACACTACCACACCGGCGCCTGCGACAAATGAAGCTGCTACCACAGAAACACAGACAACAGAAACAACCGAAACCGAGGACACTACTGCCACTACCGATACAGCTACCACAGAGGCTGCCTCGGGCGATTTACTCACGATCCGCATGTCTGCGACGGGTGATTTCCAATGGAAGCCTGAAGACAAGCTCGTGCAGTATATTGAAGACAAATTTGGTATCCGTTTCGAGAGCACACAGTATGACGAAGACCCCGACAAGATCTTGCTCGAGGCAGCCGGCGGAACATTAGCCGACGTACTGTATTCGTCTACGCTTTATGACCTGTATCACTTCGCAAAGATGATCGACGAGGGATATTACAGGAGCATACCTCAGGACATGATCGACAAATACCCGAATGTCAAGAACCTGATCGAGACATCGGATGTAGGCCAGGCTGTACAGGAGCTTTATGGCGAGCAGTTCATGCTGCCAAAGCCGGACAGCCGCGTCAGAGGTATCTATGTAACCGAGCGTAAGGGTATCTTCTATCGTAAGGACTGGCTCGCAAACGTAGGTATCACAAAGGAGCCGAGCACCTTTAAGGAACTCTACGAGATGGCAAAGGCCTTCACACTCAATGACCCCAATAAGTCGGGCAAGAACGATACATATGGTATCACATCCGATGGTTTCGGTAACTTCCGTTATTTCTTTGCATCATATGGTCAGTCAAATCTTGACTGGGCAAAGGGTCCGGACGGCGTATGGACACATGGCGCGTTGATGCAGTCAAACGTAGAGGGTCTCGAGTGGTTCAGAAAGATGTATGAAGAGGGCTACCTGGATCCGGAGTTTGCAAGCACAGATCACGTTCAGGCTGTTCAGAAATTCGCTTCGGAGATATTTGGTGCTGTAAACCGTAATGCGGACACAG
>CAZUNC010000093.1:0-8944 GCA_964621475.1 uncultured Defluviitaleaceae bacterium
TTCATGAGGAGGATTACATGAAAGCGGAACAAATCTTAAAGGAAATGGGCATAGAACTTACACCCGTGGACAGAAGGGGCAAGGGTACGGTTCTGATCAGGCGTTATAAGGATCTGCTGTTCGTATCAGGTCACGGGCCCGTGGATGAGGACGGCAACCCGCTCATGCAAGGCTGCGTCGGCGCGGATTTGACCGAGGAACAGGGCTTTGAGGCCGCAAGACTGTGTGCGATCAGCATGCTGCGCACATTAAAGGATTATCTCGGTGACCTGGATCGCATCGAGGAATGGGTAAAGGTGCTGGGCCTCGTAAACTCGGGCGGGGATTTCTGGGGCATGCCCAAGGCCATCAACGGCTTTTCGAACGTAATTGTAACGGCGTTCGGCGAGCGCGGGCGGCATGCACGCGCAGCGATGGGTTCAGCCAATCATATAGATAATTATCCGGTGGTCGTGGATGCGATTGTGCGTATCAAGGACTGATGAATGACAGACTGCTAAATGGTAAATATGCACTGATAACGGGCGGCGCCGGCCGTATCGGCAGCGCATGCGTCGATCTGTTTGAGTCGCATGGCGCAGAGGTTATGGTCGTGGATATTGCTGATGTAGACGAACATAATTCAAGCTACATATGCGCCGATCTCACAAACGACGCGGATATCGAACGCGTGGCTAAAACCTTTGATGATCGCGTACCCGATATATGGCTCAATTGTGTCGGTAGTTCTACGCGTGTCTTTGCGGATGAGATCACCGATGAGGCGATAGATGGGATGTTCGATGTAAACCTCGTGTCTGCGTATAAGATCATGACACAACTGATGCCGCATATGAAAAAGCGCGGGAGCGGTGTGATCGTACATATCGCAAGCGATTATGCGTTATTTGGTGCGAACGCGGTATCGGCGTATGCGGCCACGAAGGGCGGACTGCTGGGCCTGACCAAATCGATTGCGCACAAGCATGCTGCGGACGGCATACGTGCGAACTGCATCCTGCCCGGGTTGAGTATATCCAAGATGGGTGATGCTGCGCTGGAGCTGTTTGTTGAGGGCGAACTTGATAAATACTGGAGCCGGACGCAGATGATACACCGACGCGGTGAGGTCACTGAGGTCGCACAGACCGCGCTGTTCTTAGCGAGCCCGATGTCGAGGGCGTTAAACGGCGAGGGCATCTTTGTAAACGCCGGAGCCAACATCATTGCGCACAAGCAGGATTACAACCGGAACTGGAGGGCTATATGAAATTGCTCGAAGGTAGAAACGCCGTGGTATTGAATGCGGACAGTGCATTGGGACGTTCGGTTGTATTGCGTCTGAATGATGAGGGCGCGAGTGTGTTCTGCGGCACAAAGTCCCAATTCGATTTCAACCGGCAAGGGATATGTTGCTTACCCATGGATATAGAAGACGGTGCTTCGGTGGAGGCCTTTTGTGATATGGTTAAGGAGCGCTGCTCGCAGGACGCGGTTTCGGTGCTCGTGAACAATCCTGATGGCATGCCGGAGGCTTTGGCCGGGAAGACATCACTTCTGGACTATACAGAGGCTGATGACAGTATGCTGCTTCAGATACATCAACGCAGTATCATGCAGACGGAGCGAGCGTTCTGGGCCGGTATGAAGCAACACAATCTCGGCAGCATTGTAAACATATCATCGACGGCCGCGTTTACACGGATGTCGGCCGGCGAGGACGCGGACCCGATGTTCGCGGCGGCAAAGGCCGCATCCGGTGGACTGACAAGGGTATGCGCGTTTGAGGGCGGGTTTTCAAATATCCGCTGCAATGAAGTATTAGCTGACATTCCGGAAGCGGAACATACCGAGGCGGCTGAGGCTGTAGCTGATCTGGTCGTGTTCTTGGCTTCGGATATGTCGTCATATATAACAGGACAAACAATAAAGGCGAAAGGGGTTATTTATGGATCTGTCAAGGATTGACACGCACGCTGGGGAGATAGAAATCCCATACATAGATTACAAGGGTAGATGCCTCGTAGGATCGAGGGAATACAACGGGCTCGTGTTTATATCGGGCAACGCCTGCGAGGATCCGCTGGATGGGCATCCGGTATGGACGGGCTCGGTTGGCAAGGAGGTTTCGCTTGAGGAGGCATACAAGGCCGCTCAATATTGCGGATTGCTGCATTTGAATTTTATCCGTCAAAACTACGGCTTTGATAGAGTGGATTCGATTGTAAGGGTGCTCGCGCTTATCAGTGTGGCGGATGATTTCTACGATATCGACAAGGTCGGTGACGGTTATTCGGAGGTCATGTATACGGCCCTGCGCGGCAGAGGACGCCATGTGCGTACGCTCATGGGCACCAGAAATCTACCGAACCACCACGCATTGATCGAGGTCGAGACGATATTAAAGCTTAAACCCTGATTATGGACTATTCATGCATGTTGAACGGCCGCAAGGCCGTAATATACGGGCAATATTCCGCGGGAAATAACGCGGGGATAACACATGCCGTCGCTGAGCTATTTAAGGCGCAGGGGGGCGAGGTTGCGGTTATAGATGCGGATCAGATACGTGGTAAAGGCTACGAGGAACTTTCTGCGGCTACCCAAAGGGCTGTTAATGCGCTACAGTGTCCGGATATATTGGTGCTGTGCCCGGTGTTTTATCCGGAAGGTGATGCGGCGCTCTTTGGCGAAATCCTTGAGCTGAATACAAAGAACGCGATACGCATTACGAGAGAAATCGTGCCGCATATGAAGGACAAACGCCGCGGTGAGATCATCTGCGTGATCTCTGATGTAAACGATCCGGACACGCTCGCTGATCACACGATAACGGCTGTTGCGGCTTCGATGTTTGCATTTTCTCGAAATGTGACGATGGACTACATACGCTACCATGTGCGTTCAAATGCGGTGATGATCAAAAATGGACAGCTCACAGACGAACAGGCGCAGGATGCGGCTATGGCCGCGCTCTGGTTCGCATGTGATATGTCGAGATTTATAATCGGCGAGGCGTTACCTATAGAGGGTGGTGTCTCATATGCATAATAAGCTGCTGCAGGGTAAGGTCGCCGTGATCACATCGGGTGCACACGGCATGGGCAGACAAATTGCAAAGACCTTTGCGTTTCATGGAGCAACCTGTGCCATCAACGGCATGCGCGAGAGCGGAGAGGAAACCGCCGAGGAGCTGCGGGCGATGACACCGGATTCATTCTTTGTACGTTGCGACATGTCCAAATCTGAAGAGGTAGAGCATTTTATACAAGAGGTACTCAAGCGCGTTGGAAAGGTCGATATCGTCGTAAACAATGTGGGCATCAATAACAGCGCACCGATGGACAATATCACGGACTACGATTTCGAGTACACGCAACAGGTAAATCTGCATGGTGTGATGCGTATGGCAAAGGGCTTTTTGCCGGGTATGTTGCAAACCGGAGGTTCGTTTGTTCACATATCGACGATACACTCGGTGGCCGGCATCGTCTCGTTTTTGTCCTACGCGTCCTCAAAATCAGCGATCAACGGGTTTTCACGCGCGTTGGCGGCAAAATATGCGAGATACGGGATACGCTCGAACGTTGTGTGCCCGGGAGGCATTTATACGCGGGATTCGGAAAGACGGCTCAGAGAGGTAATGGACGACGAGGCTACGCTGCTGAAGTGGGCGCTCGGCGGAGAGGGTCAGTGTCCGGATTACGGAGCGGGCAGCGTAAAGGATATAGCAAACGCGAGCCTGTACTTGGCTTCGGATATGGCGCGTAATGTCTCGGGCACGGTAGTGATGAGCGACGGCGGTGCGCATTTTCAAGCCCATCGTTTTGAGGACCGCCGGTTCCCGCCCGACACCAATGAGCAGTGGTTGGCGGTTATGCGGGACAGATTTTAATTTACGTGATTTTATTAAGCGTTGATAAATGGTGGTTAGCGTGAAAGATAGGAGATGGCAAGGACGCATATCGCGACCTCCATGCTCGCTTTCATGAAAAATTTATGATATAATGCATGGAGGTTAGTATGCTAAATTCTGTAGAGGATAGATTAAAGGAACAGGGCATAGAGTTTCAAAAGACGCATCGCGGTAACGGAGCAGTACCGTTTAAAATCGTGGATGACTTGCTGTTCATCACGGGCATATCCCCGATAGGTGAGGATGGCAAGCCCGCATTTGTGGGCCGCATAGGCGCAGAATTTACCGTTGAGGAGGGCTATCGTGCGGGCCGCCTCGTAGCGTTAAATATGCTGCAGGTGATCCAAGATGCGCTTGGTGATCTCGACAGAGTAGACTATTTTATTAAGGTAATGGCGTTGGTTTCAGCCGTTAAGGGTAACGGCGACATGAATAAGGTTGCAGATGGTTTTTCGGATGTTATGGTCGAGAAATTCGGTGAGAGGGGCATGCACGCACGTAATGCGGTGGGTGCCTCGACGCTGAACGCGAATGTCCCGATTGTCTGCGACGCGATTATAAAGATAAGGAATTAGATTAAATGCGTTTAGACAAATATTTAAAGGTATCAAGACTCATCAAGCGACGCACCATAGCAAACGAGGCCTGTGACGCGGGCCGCGTGAACGTAAATGGCAAGGTAGCAAAGGCTTCACAGGAAATAAAGGAAGGCGACGTTATAGAGATACGCTTCGGCAGTAACCTGACCACTATCGAGGTCACTGCCGTAAAGGAAGTAGTTAAAAAGGACGAAGCCTCGACGATGTACCGGGTTATGAACGAAGGGTAATAAATGAAGCTTAAAGGTTCGTATTGAAAAGGCCGCAGCGTGCAAACACACGCCGCGGCCTTAATTGTGTTAAATGATATTTTCTACGGTTTCCTTGTCCAAACCTGTTACAACGCATATTGTATCGATGTCTAAGTCAAGTGTAAGCATCTTGCGAGCCGTGGAAAGCTTCTCCTGTAGCTTAGTCTCCTCGATGATCTGGGGCTTGGCGGCTTCTATGATCTGGGGTTTGGCGGCTTCGATGATCTGGGGCTTGGCGGCTTCGATGATCTGAGGCTTGGCATCCTCTATGGCGGAGAGTATGCCTGACATATACGCTTCGATACTACGACGCTCGGCCTCGTATTTAAACCATGTATCATCATTCTCTTGCAAATGTTTATACTCTTCCTCAAATGACTTTATAGCGGCATTCATTTCAGACAACTCCTTTCTCTTTATATCATCTTCATAATTCATAAAATATTCTACCCATTGATCCAACACAATATTTTCAGACTGTGATGTCTCGTTTGACAGCAGGGTTCTTTTGAACTTAGGCAGCTCAACAAAAAGCACAGGCATAAGCTTGCTATACATGTCACCGCTATCGAGCTGCCGATTTATGATGCGAGATATATAAACCAGATTACGTTTCATCATAAACAGGTCTGTATACAGCTGAACCTCTATAATATATTTACTCTTGTTACAGTCTGTTACCAATAGGTCAATGCGGATAGCCTTGGCGCTAGTATACTGACCAAGATCTGCATCCTCGGCTTGCACCTTTTCGATCCGTGTTATATGAGGGCGGCTCATGCCAAGTATAGCGTTTATCAATCCTCGAAGCGACGCCTCCAACTTAGGGTTATTCTCGCAGTTTGCAAATATCCCCATGAAGACTGTGTTTGACAAGGGCTTCATCATGTGTTGACGTTTCATATTGTAATCTCCCCACCTCTATACCCCATATTATATGTTGTGTTATTCCTGTGTCAATGTATATAGAGTAAACATTAGGTAACTGCATAACGCTGTTCGCGGCCAAGGGGTAGTATAATTTTCTCTTGAATCGTACGCATAATTTTGTTAAAGTGACGGTACTGAAGTTGTATATGAGTTGGAACATGGTTGCCCTCCTATGTTATATCCCATGGGTGGACTTTTTGTTTTGACTCTTTTTTTCACTTGATTTATTCAGGGTTACCGGAATGCTTCGTGGTATGTAGGATGTTATACATGGAGGTGTTTATGGCAAAGCAAACGGCAATTTATGAGCGTCATCTTACGAACGCTGCGGAGATGGTTGAATACGCAGGCTATATGCTACCGATTAGGTATAAGGCGGGCGTTATCGCTGAGCACATGGCTGTTCGCGAAAGGGCCGGGCTGTTTGATGTTTCGCATATGGGTGAGGTGTACATACGCGGAGAGGATGCTCTTAGAAATGTGATGAACCTAATTACGGGTGACATCACCAAATTAGGCGTAGGGCGTATAAAATACAGCCTGATGTGCAACGAGACCGGAGGGGTCGTGGATGACCTGCTCGTGTACCGTATGGATGACGGGTATATTCTCGTGGTCAACGCGGCTAACCACGACAAGGATGTCGAATGGATCAAATCGCATCTGACGGGTACGGTGTCGGCGGAAGATATTTCAAAGGTCACCGGGCAGATTGCGTTACAGGGGCCGATGTCGGCAGATATTCTATCAAAGGTCACCGCTGCACAGTACATACCGCAAAGGTATTACAGCTTTGTTCAACATGCTAAGATAGATGGGCGCGCATGCCTGATCTCAAGAAACGGTTATACCGGTGAGGACGGGTTTGAGATCTATGCGGATCAGGAAGATATCGGCGGCATATGGGATACACTGATGCAAGCGGGTGAACAATACGGCATGGTTCTGTGTGGGCTGGCCGCGAGGGACACATTGAGGCTTGAGGCCGCGATGCCGCTGTATGGTCATGAGTTGTCGGAGACGATCAACCCGTACGAAGCCGATCTGGGTTTTTGCGTAAGCATGAAAAAGGAGAATTTTATCGGAAAGGTTGCGCTTAATGCTTGCATAAGCCCGCAGCGTCTTCGTATTGGGTTGATACTTACGGACAAGGGCATAGCGCGTGAAAACTGCGAGGTGTACAGCACGGACGGTAAACATGTAGGATATGTGACCTCCGGAACACATTGCCCGTTTTTGGGAAAGGCCGTTGCGATGGCACTCGTGGATACATCCGAGCCCTCTCTGACGGAAGTAGGAACACAGCTCGTTATAGATGTACGCGGCAGGAAGCTAAATGCGAAGGTTGTGGAGCTGCCGTTTTATAAGAGGTCATAACAAATCCGATTATAACAAATAGGAGGAAAACAATATGCAATTTCCGGCACATCTGAGTTATACAAAGTCCCATGAATGGGTTGAAATCAACGGAGATACGGTCACGCTGGGTTTAACTGAGTACGCGCAGGACAAATTGGGAGACATCGTGTTTATCAATCTGCCGAGCGTAGGCGACAGCGTAGAAATGGGAGAATCGTTCGCGGAGGTAGAATCGGTCAAGGCGGTTTCTGAGATATACAGCCCCGTAACGGCCACCGTCTGTGAGATTAATGAAGACGCATCCGACAGCCCCGAATCCGTAAACAGTGCGCCATATGAAACATGGCTCTGCCGTTTTGAAGGGGTTACGCAGACCGAGGAATTACTGACTGCTGAGGAATACAAAGCGCTGACCGAGCGCGAGGATGCGTAATAAACCAAATCGCTAAGGGAGGCATTACAGATGGGGAGTTATGTCGGAAGCGACGAGAATGAAATATTACAGGCGTTGGGCATAAACGATGCTGACGAGTTGTTTAAACAGATACCTCGTGAGGTCAGGCTCAATCGCGGGTTGAATATACCAAATGGCAAGACCGAGATGGAGGTCGAGAGGCTATTATCGGGTATAGCGGCAAAAAACACTGTATTCAATACTATATATAGGGGCGCGGGTGCATACGATCATTATATCCCGGCTGCGGTCTGGTCCATAGCATCAAAGGAAGCGTTTGTGACGGCTTATACGCCGTATCAAGCCGAGATCAGTCAAGGGGTTTTGCAAGGGATATTCGAATACCAGAGCATGGTCTGCGAGTTGTCCGGAATGGATGCGTCCAATGCGTCAGTGTACAGCGGTGCGGTTGCGGCGGCTGAGGCCGTGAACATGTGCAGAGACAAAAATCGTGACACGGTAATAATCCCGGACAATGTGAACCCGCAAATAATCGAGGTTGTAAAGACTTACGCAAGCGGTTATGGCATGGCGGTTAAAGTAGTTGCATCATCGTGCGGGCTCGCTGATGCGCAAGCGATAAAAGACGGGATAACCGACGCTAAAAAAATCGCATGTGTTATATTACAGCAGCCGAATTATTACGGCTTGATCGAGGATGCGGATACGATCGCACAGATTGAGGGCCTCGTTCATAACTGCGGCGGAAAACTGATCATGTCTTGCAATCCCACTTCGCTCGCTGTGTTAAAAACTCCGGTGGATTACGGTGCGGACATTGCGGTCGGGGATATGCAGCCTTTCGGTTTGCCTCTTGCATTCGGTGGACCGTACTGTGGATATATGGCATGTAAGGAAAAGCTAACACGTTCACTGCCCGGACGCATCGTAGGTGAGACTACATTTGACGATGGAAGAAGGGCTTATGTGCTCACGCTACAGGCGCGCGAACAGCATATAAGACGAGAAAAGGCCAGCACGAGCATATGTACAAACAATGCGTTGAATGCGCTCACGGCCTCGATATACGCAAATCTAATGGGTGACGACGGGCTCGTAAACGTCGCTGAGACCTGTATGGACAATGCGCGTTATGCATATGAACGCATCATAAACATAAAAGGCTTCAGCACAGTCTTTAAAACACCGTTCTTCCATGAGTTCGTGACCGGATATAGTGGAAATGCTGAGGTCTTGATGAAGATGCTCGGGGAACACGGTATATTGGGAGGGCTTGTGCTCGAGGGCAATAGGATAATGTGGTGCTTCACGGAGCGATATACCCACGACGACATAGACAGGCTCGTGAGCATACTGGAGGCGAACGCATGAAGCTAATATATGAGATAAGCGATGACAATAACAGGACGGAGCATAATATCATACACAAGGCTTCGCAGGACGCGGGAAATGCTCTGCCCGTTTCCGCAACGCGCGAAAAGCCCCTACGCCTGCC
>CAZUNC010000094.1:0-8914 GCA_964621475.1 uncultured Defluviitaleaceae bacterium
TATCACAACGCCAGCTAAGCATTCAAGAGCTACAACCGCGAGACCTACGCCCAGCGAAATGCGACCGCCGTAAAACAAACGCGTAAATAAATCACGCCCGATGATATCCGTGCCAAACCAATGAGCCGCACTCGGAGGCTGATCACCCATATCGACATTTGTGCGTTCCATAGAGTAGGGGGAGAGAATCGGTATTAAGATACAGCCCAATATGATAACAACTAATATGACCAAACTGATAACGGCGAGTTTATTCTTTGCCAGACGTTTGATGACGCCACTCCAGTAGCCTTTTTCCTTCATATGCTACCTCCCCTTAATCAAATCTAATGCGTGGATCGGCCACAGCATAGAGAATGTCGGCTATGAGTGAGCTCAGGAGCGTTATCAACGCGAGTATCGTATTGATGCCCAAGATCAACGGATAGTTCCGGTTCATCGTGGCTTCGACAGATATCTTGCCGAGGCCGGGCAATGCAAAGATCGATTCGGTAATGACCGCACCTGAAAACAATGACGGTATTGAAAAGCCGAGGAGGGTAATAATCGGTATTATAGCGTTGCGTAAAGCATGCCTGTAGATAACAACCTTTTCCTTTAAGCCTTTGGCACGTGCCGTACGCACATAGTCCTGTTTTATAACCTCAAGCATACTCGAACGTGTATAACGCATAAAACTTGCGGCGGACGATAATCCGAGTATAAAAACAGGCAAGATAAGGTGATATGCTACGTCAAAAAACTTGATGATTGGATTGTTTGTAAACAACAGAGGATTCTGTTTTCCATATAACGGGAATATCTGTACATCAACTGCAAATGTTTTTAGTAACAGCAGAGCGAAGAAGAACGAAGGCATACTAATGCCTATTAACGAGATGATGGTTAGGACATAGTCAAGTTTTGAATACTGTTTTGTGGCGCATATGATACCCGCGGGTATGCCCAAGAGCATCGCGAAAATTAACGATGATATCGCCAACGTAAATGTAGAGCCTATATAATCGCCGATAACATCTAATACCGGCTTTTTGTGGCTGATCGAATAACCCAGATTGCCCTGGGCGGCTTCCTTTACCCATGAAGCAAATTTTTCCGGCAAGGATCTGTTCAAGCCGAGGGATTCCGCAAGCTCGGCCTTCCTCGCTGGGGTCATGCGTGGATCCATCAAAGTGGCAAGAGGGCCTCCGGGCGCCTTTTCCAATATTAAAAAAAGTAAAATCAAGATTCCAAAAAACACGGGTATCATTTGTAATATGCGTCTAATTATGTAACTCTTCAAGCAAGCACCTCCTGCATATATTATGTAAAATTTACAAAACAGGCTGTAGCAAATCATTATGTTTATGCTACAGCCTGTGAAATGCTAAAAAATATTATTTACTCTATAGTCATATTTCTGACATTAAGCTGCCAATCAAAATATGTGCTCAGATTGCAGTTCTTGATGCGGTTGTTTACGCCCCAGATTTCGGAACGGTAAGCAACTATGATTGTCGGTATCTCCTCGTTCATGAGCTGAGCCCATTTAGAGTAGATTTCTTTGCGCTTGGCCTGATCAAACTCAGACTTGCCCTGCTTTATAAGCGCTTGTGATTCCTCGTTCAGATAACCGGAAGCATTGAAGCCGCCTTCACTAAATGCGTCATAGTCAAACAACGCGCCTGTCGGGTCCGGATCGAGTGAGAGCGAGAAGCCCATCGTGTAGATATCGAAATCCTTTTCACCCGGAGGGGGAGCCTGTGTACGTGATTGAACCGTTACGAAGTCCATGAGCTCGATATTGAGTTCGACACCGAGTTGCTTCCATGTATCGGCTGCCATAGAGGACAGGATGCCCGGCCACGGCGAATCCGAGTAAACGAGCCAACCTACGGTGAGCTTCTTGCCGTCTTTATATCTGAAGCCGTCACTATTCATAGTCCAACCGGCTTCGTCCATCAGCGCAGCAGCCTTATTCATATCAAAGTCGTAAGGATTGAGTGATGCCGGATCCGGGAATGCCCATGAAGACGGGGATATCGGAGCCATACCAACGCTCGCAAGTTCAGGTGTTTGGTAACACGCTGTGATAAATGATTTTCTATCAAGCGCGTAGATCAACGCCTGACGTACGCGTACGTCATCAAATGGTTCACGTAATGTGTTGAAGCAGAGGTATGTGTAGCCGTTACCTAAGAACGACTGCAGCGATACATTACTCATACCCTTGAGCGCGTCTACGTTCTCTTTGTTTGCAGAGGGCTGACCGATATCGATCTGACCCGTCTGTAACGCGGATATGATATTTTCGCTCGGAACTTCGCTCATTAAAACACCGTCGATCTTAGCGGCATTTGCGGAATCCCAATACTTCGCATTTTTATTTAATTTAATGAATTCCTTTGGCTTCCAGCTGTCAAATGTGAACAGGCCAGAGCCGAGCGGCTTTTCGTTCAGCGCGAGGAACTTTTCCATCGTGTCGAACTCATAGTAGTGCTTTGGCATGATACCGTATACAAAGCATTCGATATTTGCCGGAGACGCTAAACCCTCCTTAAAGGTAAACGATATATTCTTTTCATCGATGACCTTTATGCCTGGGAAATCGGTAGTGGAGCCTGCCTTAAACTCATCATATCCTTGAAGATCTGATACGGAATAAGCGCGAGGCCCGATGTAATCCGGATGAGCCATTGTCTTGTATGTAAATTCAACGTCAGCTGTGGTCATCGGTTTTCCGTCCGAGAATTTGATACCGTTTTTGAGTGTGAACGTGTATGTCAGCTTATCTTCGGACAACGTCCAAGTTGCGAGATCGGGTATGATTTCGCCGGCTGCATTTTGGTTTACGAGCGCTTCGAAAAGAAGAGCCGATACCCATGAGTCATACACATTATCAGACATGACCGGGTTAAACAGGCCTGCCCAACCGCTGCCACCGAACTTTAGTATCTTAGGATCCGATTGGCATCCTGAAAATACAGACAAGGTCAGAAGGCATACGAGCGCGAGTGAAAGCACCTTGCGCAGAAGAGATGGTTTATTCATTCTCTGCATGAAATTCCTCCTATATTATTAAATTTTTATTACAGGAACGGATTATATAATAATTCAGCGGAACATGTCAATGAAGTTTTGGTCAATTATCTTCAAAATGCTATTACAAGCCCGTTTCTGTCTGCATAGGTAGCACATAACCCAGATGCTTCCATTATTATTGCATCTTTAAATTTTATAGACTTCATAATTTCATCACGCAGACTTTGAGCCTTTTCAAGGCATTTTACATGCGTTATGCCCAGTATACGGTTTTCAAAATCGGCTTTTTCATTTTTCATGATGTCTATAAGCTTTGTGACGGCTTTATTGTATCCACGTGCTTTGTCGAGGATAGTCATCTTGCCGTTAATGCCTGCGCATATAGGCTTGATGTTTAGCACAGATGCTAGCTTAGCGACATAGGCATTCATACGTCCGTTCTTAACAATATTTTCAAACCGCTCGAGAACAAAGTAGGTCTTCATATCGGATATAAAATTGTTTACCCTTTCAATGATCTCACTTTCCGAAAAATTATTTTTGCTTAATTCGGCAATCTTCATTGCGATCAACGATTCCCCAACGGACGCACTGAGGCTGTCAAACACATGTATAAACTTTTTGCCAATTTCATCCAAATATGTGTGCATAGCAACATTTGCGTTCGCATACGAGGCCGACAGATGTGACGATAATGTCACCACAAACACGGACTCATCACCTTTAAATTTATCCACAAACAACTCCGGTGCGGGTGCCGCACTCTTGGCCGCAGTCTTGCAAGCTTCCATTTCCTTTAGATAGTTCTCGAGATCAAAATTGCTGTCGTCCGTAAAATGCTTGTCTCCCACCTGCATATTTAAGGGTACGACATCGATATCCACGCCGCAGCGCTTCCTCACCTCATCCGACATATCGCATCCGCTGTCCACTACAATCTTTACCATAAACAATGCCCTCCGATCATTATGTTTTCGTTTGAAGTCCGATTGGAGGGCATTATAACATTCTTGTGATACTTTTGTATAATATTATGTGAACATATCAAAAGTAATTTCATCGGCTACATCCATTCCGCAGTTGCGTGATGAAAAATATATACAGTCCTTGCAGCTCGCGTTATGGTTGTGGCGATGTAGCGCGAGCGCCCCTCCGGAGGAAGTACCGCCGTTTGTGGGTCTAAACTTCGTGCAGTTCTTCTGTCTGTCTGTTCTATTCATAAGTGCCTCCAGTCATCGTTTTGTTTATTATTTACAAAACATCCCAAAGTTAAACATTTCAAACGCTTTAAACAGATTTGCATTTTCCCAAGATTTGTTCCATAATAACCTCCATAATGTTCCCTTTATTGAGAAGGAGGTCATGCGGTTGGATATGTACAAGGCTGTACCCTTTTCGCAGGTGGATATCGATGGCGGCTTTTGGAAGGACCGCCAGCAGCTCAACAGAAAAACCACTATTTATGCGGTAATGGATAGGTTTAAACAGACGGGGCGGTTTGAGGCTTTTCATTTCGGATGGAAAGAGGGAATGCCGAATAGGCCGCATATATTTTGGGATTCGGATGTCGCGAAATGGATAGAATCCGCTGCGTATATCCTGCAAAAGCACGAAGACAGAATATTGGAAGCCGAATGTGACCAGCTTATAGACCTCATAGGGGAGCATCAGGATAAGACTGGATATTTCAATATATATTTTACAGTCGTAGAACCCGATCAGCGCTTCAAACGGCGCACGGATCACGAGTTATACTGCGCCGGACATCTGATCGAGGCTGCCGTCGCATATCACAAGTCCACCGCAAAAGATAAGTTCCTTAATATCATGCGAAGGTATGCGGACTATATCTATCAGGTGTTTTACGTGGAAAACTCTGCTGCGTTTGAAACGCCCGGTCATGAGGAGATAGAGCTTGCACTCATAAAGCTCTACGAACACACAAAAGACGAAAAATACCTTGAGCTTTCGAAATGCTTTGTAGATCGTCGCGGCAGCAGTCAACGCGATGTATTCTATGGTTTTGCGAACGCCAAATATACACAGGATCATTTACCGGTACGCTCGCAGTCCACAGCCGAAGGACATGCGGTTCGCGCGGTGTATCTTTACAGCGCGATGGCCGATCTTGCGCGTATTGGCGACGACGCTGAGCTCCAAAAGGCTTGCATGCGTCTGTTTTCAAACATAATCAATAAACGTATGTACATCACAGGCGGCATCGGCTCGGCAAAGACCGGGGAAGCCTTTACCGTCGACTACGATCTACCAAATCTTACCGCGTATTCCGAAAGCTGCGCGGCGATAGGTCTTGCGCTTTTCGCGCGCCGCATGTTGTTACTTGAGCCTGTCTCTGCCTATGCGGATGTCATTGAGCGCGTTTTATATAATGGCTTTTTATCTACCGTTTCGATAGACGGAAAATCATTCTTTTACGAGAATCCTCTCCAGATACGACCGGAGCTCGTTAAACGCGATGCATCTGTCGGTAGCGGCGGCAGCCAATTACCGCCGACACAACGTTCGGAGGTCTTCGACTGCTCATGCTGTCCGCCTAATATCACGCGTTTCATGGCCACCATCGGCGATTTCATATATACCCATAGCGACGATACATTGTTCATTCATCAATATATCAACAGCCGTTCTGTGTTTGAGGTTGGCGGCAGCCGAGTAACTATATGCCAGTCGACGGATTATCCCTCAGGCGGGATTGTTGATATCAGTGTAAATGGTATGCCCGCGCAGGGTGGGACCGTTGCGTTACGTATACCGTACTGGTGCAATGAGTTCACGATTATAAAGGGCGGCGAAAAGCAAAAGTGTCCTGTCAGGGAGGGTTACGCCTATGTAACGGGCGTAATCTCATCGTTTATACGTATTGAATTTGTCATAAAGCCACAATTGATCGCAGCTTCGCCGTATGTGCAGGAAAACAGCGGGCGTGTGGCATTGCAGCGCGGTCCGGTGGTCTATTGTCTTGAGGCAGTGGACAACGGCGAGCTATTAGCCGATGTTGTTATCGATAAAAAGCTCAATACAAAGACAGGCTTTAACGCGATGCTGAACGTTGAAACCATAATATGTAAGGGCTATCGTCGCAGGGCCAGTAAGATGCTTCCGCTCTATTACGAGAGCACAGATGATCTGCACGAGACAGAGCTTACGTTTATACCGTACTACGCATTTGCAAATCGCGGGGAATCTGAAATGATTGTTTGGGTGCAAAAGAATTAATCTACTATACTTGGGGGATGCTTATGAATGTTTGCAGCGGCAATATAAAGCTGTTTTCGGGAAATTCGCATTATACACTCGCACGCAATATTGCGAGCGAATTGAATATACTATTGGGACTATCTGATATATCAAGATTTTCAGATGGCGAGATATGCGTGAGGATCAACGAAACGGTCAGGGGAGCCGATGTATATATTGTCCAGTCTACCTCCCCACCCGTAAATGAACACCTGATGGAGCTTTTGATAATGATAGACGCGATGCGCAGGGCCTCCGCGGGACGTATCACAGCGGTGATACCGTATTACGGCTACGCAAGGCAGGACAGAAAAGCACGTGCGCGTGATCCGATCAGTGCAAAGCTGGTGGCCGATCTATTGACCGTATCGGGTGCGGACAGAGTAATCAGCATGGATTTACACTGCGCACAGATACAGGGCTTCTTTAATATACCGGTCGATCACCTTTTGGGTTACAATCTGTTTAATGAATATTATAGAGAAAAATTCTCGGATTTTTCGGATGTGATGGTAGTTTCGCCGGACCTCGGCAGCGTATCACGTGCGCGTAAGCTTGCGGATAAGCTCTATGTACCGCTTGCGATCGTAGATAAGCGCCGAAACAAGCCAAACGAATCCGAGGTTATGAACATCATCGGATCAGTAGAGGGCAAGAAGGTCATACTAATAGATGACAGCGTTGACACAGGTGGTTCGCTTACAAATGCTGCAAAGGCGCTGGAGGATGCGGGAGCGACCGAAGTATACGCGTGTTGCACACATGCGATCCTATCCAAACCCGCGATCGATCGAATAAACGAATCACCGGTTAAGGAGCTGTTGATATTGGATACGGTGCCACTACCCGATGAAAAGAAGATACCAAAGATAAAGATAAAGAGCGTGGCTACGACATTTGCACATGCGATATTAAATATCCATGAAGGTCTGTCTGTATCCAAGTTGTTTGAATAGTCATTATGAGGTTATAGTTAATGTATTTGTTGGTTGGGCTCGGAAATCCCGAGCGTGAGTATAAACACACAAGACATAATGTAGGTTTCGAGGTCATAAACAAGCTCGCATATGATCACAAGATAGATATTAACCGTGCCAAGTTCCGCGCGCATTTCGGCGAGGGGCGTATCGGCACGGTTAAGGTCATGCTCGCTAAACCGCAGACCTATATGAACCTAAGCGGAGAGTCTGTCAGGGATATCATGGCGTACTACAAGATTGAGCCATCGCAGTTGATTGTTATATACGACGACACGAATCTTGCGCTCGGCAAGTTGCGTCTGCGCGAGAACGGTAGCGCGGGTGGTCATAACGGTATGAAGAACATCATCTACCAGCTCGATACAGATCAGTTTGTGCGCGTACGTGTCGGCATCGGTGAAAAGCCCGATGGCCGTATGGACCTGGCCGATCACGTACTCGGGCGCTTTTCCGATGCGGAAATGAAGACGGTCATCGAAGGCATCACAGATGCCACGGATGCGATCGAGATGATAATAGCGGGGGATCTGCAAAAGGCGATGAATAAGTACAACAGCCGGGGCAAAACCGGTACGAAAGGTGAATAGCTTTTGAACGGTTTACTCACGCCGCTCAGGGAACTGGACGGATATCAAACAATTTTAGACGCGTTGAGGCAAAAGAATACCCCTGTACTCTCCACAGGGGTAATTGATTCGCAAAAATGTCATTTAATGTCGGGATTGATCGAGGAAAAGCGATGCGGATCGTTGATCGTGACGTATTCTGAGGTTCGAGCGAAGGAAATATACGACGACTTGAAAATGTTCTTACATGATCGAGTGTATCTATATCCTGCAAAGGACTTCATCTTCTACACAGCCGATGTCAAGAGTAACGACATCACCGCAAAGCGATTTGAAGTCATCAACGCATTGATCAAAGCGGAGGCAGATGCCGACGTTCAACCCGTGATTGTCCTCACTGCAGAGGCCTTATTAAACCGTCTCGTACCAAAACAAGTCTTTGCGGGAGCACTCATGAAGCTGACGGTCGGAGACGTTTTGCCCGTAGAGACCTTGGTAAAAAGGCTTGTGCAGCTGGGTTACGAACGGGCGGATGCTGTAGAGGGTCCCGGTCAATTTGCCCATAGGGGTGGCATCGTCGATATATTTACGATGCTGTATGACACAGCGTTAAGAGTAGAGTTCTTTGACGACGAGATCGATTCGATACGTGTGTTGGACAGCTACGCGCAGCGATCAGTAGAAAAGATCGACAGTGTGACCTTGTTTCCAATGCGTGAGCTGATCTATGACGATGAGCGCATGAAGTCTGGATTTGCAAAACTAGAGCAGATATTCGACAAGGTATGTATCGGCGCAAGCAAGTTTGAATACGACGAGACGGCAGAGAACCTCGACGAGTTACGCGAAAAGACACTCGAAGGGCACACCTCGTTGGATCAATATCTGCATTTATTCTACGAAGACAATGTATCGCTGTTGCAATATCTTGATGAGGATGCGTTATTATTCTTTGACGAACCCAAGCGTATAGCCGAGCATGTAAATCATGTCTATGACGAATTCCTCGAGAGCATAAAGAACCATATCGAAAAGGGTGCGATGCTGCCGACACAAACAGATATGGTCTTTTCGTATGCCCAAATAGTG
>CAZUNC010000095.1:0-8819 GCA_964621475.1 uncultured Defluviitaleaceae bacterium
TATACATACTTTTTCAAATCGCTCACCTTATCAGTCTTTTCCCAAGGCAGATCCAAATCGTTTCTGCCGAAATGCCCGTAACTTGCCGTCTTTCTATAGATAGGTCTTCTGAGATTGAAATGCTTAATAATCGCAGCGGGACGCAGGTCGAAGTTCTCGTTGATGATCTCGATGAGTCTTTCATCGGAAACCTTGCCTGTGCCATGTGTGTTCACGAGTACAGAGACCGGATGCGCAACGCCGATGGCATATGCAATCTCGATTTCACAACGATCAGCGAGACCTGAAGCTACGATGTTCTTTGCTACATAACGAGCCATGTATGCTCCCGAACGGTCAACCTTTGTCGGGTCCTTGCCGGAGAATGCTCCGCCGCCATGACTTGCGTAACCGCCGTAGGTATCTACGATGATCTTCCTGCCTGTGAGACCACAATCGCCCATAGGTCCGCCGATAACAAAACGACCTGTCGGATTTACATAGAACTTAGTATTCTCATCCAAGAGGTTTTTATCAATAACTGCCTTTATAACATGCTCGATGATGTCCGCCTCGATCTGGCTGTGTGATACTTCCGGTGAATGCTGCGTTGAAATGACGACGTTGTTTACACGAACAGGCTTGTCATTTTCGTCATACTCTACGGTGACCTGAGACTTTCCGTCCGGTCTGAGATAGTTGAGCTCGCCGTTCTTTCTGACCTCTGACAGCTTCTTTGTAAGCTGATGCGCGAGATAGATCGGCATCGGCATCAATTCAGGAGTTTCGTTGCACGCAAAACCGAACATCATACCCTGATCACCCGCACCTGTCGCCGAGAGCTCGTCATAATCGCTGCCCCTAACTTCAAGCGCGTCGTTGACACCCTGTGCAATGTCGGGTGACTGACCTTTCAACGAGGTGATGACCGCACAGGTATCGCTGTCAAACCCGAATTTTGCGCGATCATAACCGATGTCCTTTACGACCTCACGCACTATCTGGTCGATATGTACATAGCAATTGGTCGTGACCTCGCCGGCTACCATTACAACGCCGGTGGTCGCCATCGTTTCACAGGCTACACGCGCCATCGGATCCTGCTCCAGTATCGCATCGAGTATAGCGTCCGATATCTGGTCGCAAATCTTGTCTGGATGCCCCTCCGTAACCGATTCGGAAGTGAATAAACGTCTTGCCATTTGTATCTCTCCTCGAAATATATTATTAAATATTTACTCGCAAAAAAATAAAAAGCCCACTCTTAGGGCTTTAAATGAAAACTCATCTTCCGAGTAAAAAGCCCTCGGGGGAATTAGCACCGATACATACAAACAATGCGTAAGCATTGTTTATGCCGGTTGCCGGGTTTCACAGGGCCCTGATCCCTCCACCTCTCTGGATAAGTAAATATTTAATTATTTAAAATTTATCATGAATCATTCACAGTGTCAATGGCATTTTATTTTGTTGCTACATACTGTCACTTTATACTCAAATATACATTTCCGTCCTCAAGTGTTGTCATATATAACACCTTTTTGACATCTGATAGCCTTAATCCAAAGCTTGAGAGCTTGTCCGAGAGCCAACTGTAGTCATAACCGAGTTCGCGCATATTTTTGTTTATGACCTTGCCATCAATGATGATGTCTGTCGGTAGATAACTCTTTGCTGGGGTGGGGACATTCATGTCCTTTTTGGTTACGCTGCCCAATTCGGGCTTTTTGAGCACGCTGAGCTTACCATGTGGCTCGAGTATCGCATATTCAACATCCGATATCGAAAATATGTCTTTTTCACGCAACAGCATCGTTACATCATCCATGTTTAGGTGCGTCTTTTTAACGGATGATGCTATGAGCCTACCGTCCTTGATGATGATCTCGGGTTCACCATCAAAGAAGTTTCGTATCGCGTATGATTTTTGCGCGAGGAAGCCGATCAGAAATGCAAGCCCGCTCCACGCCGCGAACGATATCAATCCACTTATTATAGATACATTATCTTCTATGGAGATGTTCGCGGCTATGGAGCCTAAGGTGATGCCCGTTATATAGTCGAAATAGGTGATTTGATTCATCTGCTTCTTGCCCAGCAACCTGGTCAAAAGCAGCAGTACAAAAAATGACACAATGGATTTTACAAGTATCTTCACGACATCCAGCCTCTGCGTTTATTTCTTATATTGTGCCGAATGCTCGTGGATTATACCGATTAACAGACGACGGGAGGCGGATACAAGCTATTTAATGCGTACCAGGTATTCTTGCCCACGACACCATCCGGGGTCAGGCGATTTGCATCCTGAAATTTCTTAACGGATACATAGGTGTCAAAATCGAAGACACCGCTAATCGTCCCATCATAATAGAGCAGTGAAGACAATATCTTTTGCAGGCGGCTCACAGCCTCTCCGGTAGCACCATAGCGTATAGTCGGGTAGGTCACGGGCGTGGGTGGCTGCGGTACGGTTGTCGATGTAAGCCTAAATAGCAGAGTCCAAGTATTAAGGCCCACGATGCCGTCAGCAGTAAGTCCGTTTGCGCGTTGAAATGCCTTGACTGCGTTTGTTGTCTCGGGTCCGAAACTACCTGTGACGCTTCCGGGAAAGTATCCGAGAAGTTTTAACTTCTCCTGCAGAATCGTGACCGCATTACCGGTCGAACCTTCCTTTATGACTCCAAGGCTCTCGGGCGTGGGCTCAGGTTGTGGCTTTTGAGCCTTGGCCAGTGCCTCCCATGTCCGCTGACCGACGATACCATCCGGTGTAAGCCCGTTATCGCTTTGAAATAGTTTAACAGCTGCCGTGGTGCCGGGACCAAATATGCCGTCTACGTTTCCGATGTTGTAGCCCAATGTCTTTAGCTGCTCTTGTAACGCCTTGACCGCATCTCCTCGGCTACCTTCACGCAGTACGGGAAGCTGTTCCGTAGGAGGCTGCGGCGGCTTGTAATTGACCAGAGCATTCCACGTCGCGGGACCGACTATACCATCCGCTGTGAGCCCGTTATCACGTTGAAATGCTTTTACGGCAGTAGTCGTTGCGGGGCCGAATATCCCATCAGCATTACCTACATTATACCCAGCCTTATTTAATAGCTGCTGCAGACGTACGACATCCTCGCCACGGCTACCCTCTCTGAGTATGGGATAGGTGTTCGTCGGAACAGGTGTGCTCCGTTGGGTCGGTTCGGATAGCGGCACCGGAACAGGTCCGGTCTCGGTCGCGGGCATGCTTTCTGGCGTGGGCATACTCACGGGTGTCTGGACTGGGGCCCCCGTCGGCATCCCTTGGGTATTATTGTTCTCGGGGTTCATAGCAGGGTGCATTGCTCTTGAAATATACGGCGCCATCGATACAGGATTAGCCATCGGTACGGAGTTAGACAGTGGGATGTATATAACCTGCGGCTCAGGCATCATCCGCTGGGTATCAACCGGTACGACCTCAGGCACCGGAGTAACCGCCGGGACTGGCACGACCTCAGGTATCGGTGTAACCGCCGGGATCGGCACATACTCGGGTACCGGCTCTTCCTCGGGAACGTACTCGGGGATATACTCCGGCACCGGCTCTACGCGTGGCTCGGGGATATACTCCGGCACAGGCTCAAGCACAGGTTCAGGCATTTGTGTTGGTATGATTTCGGGCATCGATGCAGCTTCGGGCATTCTTCCCATCGAGTACTTATTTAGCGCAGCTATGGTGTTTTTATCTAGGCTTCCGTTCACAGGCAATCCATAATCGTTTTGAAACGCATAAACGGCGTTCTGGGTTCTTTCGTCAAATACATCGGATTCGATGCTCGGATAATTCAACGCTGTCATCATCTTTTTTAAATGGCGTATTTCCGGATTGATATCACCTAATATATACATGCGGAATTCCCCCTTAATAATTTATAGTATTAATGAGGGAAGGAATATGTGTAACATTATTTTTTTATCGCCATAAGATAGAAGTACAGCATACCGATATGGAGGTAGTTATGGGTAAAGGGAATCTGCTGATAAATACATTTGCCGATAATGTAGGGCAACCGGTTTCGGGCGCGCGTATATCGTTTACAAACGTCCAGATACCCGCGGTGGTTACCAACGCGGACGGGCAAGCGCTGATCGAGGGACTGGATTGTCCCGATGCAGCCGCTTCGCTTGTACCCGAGTCAGAGGTGTTGCCGTACGGATTGTACAGTATCGTGGTAGAAAAAGAAGGGTTAATAACAACGGTAATTAATGACATAGAGATCTTTGACGGGATTACGAGCATACAAAATGTTATTTTATTATCGGATTCGGAATCAGGTCTGTTGTTAACGGATATTGAGCTGCCACAGCATACCTTGGTGGGTGATTACGCGCCGAAGATCAAGCAAAACCCCGATGAACTGATACAACCGCCGACATCGACCTTCGTACTACCACGCGTGGTCATACCGGAATTTGTGATCGTACACGACGGCCTTCCCACAAATAGCGCAGCACCAAACTATAACGTCCCGTTTACGGAATACATCAAGAATGTCGCATCGAGTGAGATATACGCGACATGGCCGGTTGAAACCATTAAGGCTAATGTATTTGCGATTCTATCGTTTACGTTAAACAGGATTTACACTGAGTGGTATGTTGCGAAGGGTTATCCGTTTACAATCACGTCCTCGACGCAATACGACCAGAAATTTATCTATGGCCGCACGATCTTCGACAGTATCTCCAGAGTGGTCGACAGCATCTTCTATTACTACATTACACGCGGCAATAACAACGTTCCGTTCTTCTCCCAGTACAACGATGGCATAAAGGTCAACAATCCGGGCTGGCTGAGTCAATGGGGTAGCAAGTATCTCGGAGATCAGGGCTATACAGCCATAAACATCCTTAAATATTACTATGGAAACGATGTGTCATTAGCTGCAGCGCAAAAGGTTAGTGGCATACCCTATTCGTTCCCGGGTTATGTGTTAAAGGTCGGTATATGCGGCGAGGCCGTCCAGAAGGTTCAAAACGAGCTTAACGTGATCACCTCGAGTTATCCGGGTATACCAAAAATATACCCCGCAAACGGTAAGTATGAGGCGAATACAAAGAATACCGTACAGGTATTCCAGCGGGTATTCAACCTACCGATTACGGGGGAGATAGACATTACGACATGGTATAAGATTTCGAGTATCTATGTGGGTGTGAATAATATGCTAAAGAGCCGCTATGCGTTCATCACGCCACGCTCTGAGACATTTCCGGTCGGGGAACAATAATCAACCGAGGCTGTTGCGATAGATGGCCTCGATGTCATCAAGCGTTATCGGCGCGGGATGAACACCGTGCTTAGCTTTGTTTTGGTAAAAGCGTTCCGCATAGGCGGATATCTCTTGTGCGGAAACAGACAGTTCCTTCACTGTAACTACCTTTTTCATTAACACCTCAAATGCGTCTATTGATGTGATACCGAGCAGCTCTAAAACGCGTCCGACCTTATGAGCCTGCTCGGGTTCATGCGTATTCTTCATACACAACCGCATATATTCGGTCAAAAGTATCCCCGTGGCATAACCATGCGGGATATTTTTATTATAGGTGAGCGCATAGCCGAGCTGATGCGGCAGCGAGGTCTTGGCCTGTGTGATTACAATACCAGCAATGGATGAAAGCATCAGTAACTTGTTCCGTATGTCGAGGTCAAAGCAGCGCCGATCCATCGCATCCAAACACTCGGCGAATTTCACGAAGCCACCCTCGGCTATCGTATCGCTGAAGTAATTGGACTTAGCGGACAGATAACCCTCTACTAAGTGACAAAGCGCGTCAACGGCTGTGCTCAACGTAATATCGTCAGGCATATCCATCATGTACCTGCCGTTTAGAAACGCCTTTTCAAAGAATACCCATGGCTTGATAGAGTTCTTGGTCTTTTGCTCATGTAGTGTTAAAACTGAAAACGGTGTGGTCTCGGAACCAGTACCGGCTGTTGTGGGTACAGCGAGCATCGGCAGATGCGGGAGATTGTCAGCGGTAAACAGGTCCATACAACGCAGTCCCGGATTGGAGGCAAGTAATGCGATACCCTTTGCGCAGTCCATAGCGGAGCCGCCACCGATTGCAACGATAAAATCGCAACCCTCACTACGACATAAATCCGCACCAGCGTCTACATCCTCAACAGCAGGATTTTCTGGTATGGGTTCGGTAAGTGCATAGACCACTCCGATGGAGTTGAGACATGCTTTTACATCATCGAGCGAACCGTTTTTTGCTGACGAACGCCCTGTAACGATTAAGGCGCGTTTACCGTAACCTTTAAATTCGTTTATATGCTCGTTCATTTCGCCCATTATTAGTTTGGTGGGCATATGGTATGAAAAGTTCATACAGACCTCCGAATTAATTGTAATTCTGTACGGTGTTTACAAATTTCGTGTATTTGTTCAGATACGCGAGTTCAACGGTACCCGTAGGGCCGTTACGGTGCTTTGCAAGGATGACCTCAGCCATGCCTTTCTTTTCGGTATCCGGATTATAGTATTCATCGCGGTATAAAAACATTACGACATCCGCGTCCTGCTCTATGGCACCTGATTCACGCAAGTCAGACAGAATAGGGCGGTGATCAGCACGTTGCTCGCAGTCACGTGAGAGCTGCGCTGCTGTAAACACCGGGCACTCAAGGTCCTTCGCGAGAGCTTTTAATGAGCGTGAGATGTCTGAGATCTCTTGTTGGCGTGACTCGTAGCGCGAGCTTGAGCCTGTCATGAGCTGAAGATAATCGATGAGTACAAGCCCGAGACCCTTTTCGATCTTTAGCCTGCGGCACTTTGAGCGTAGTTGCGCTATCGATATCGCAGCCGTGTCGTCAAAGTATAACTTGCCGTCCTGCAGCGAGCCGATTGCGTCGGCTATCTTGAGCCAGTCCGCATCATTCAAATCGCCTGTGCGTAGTTTTTGTGAGTCTATCGTGCCCTCCGCGCAGATCAAACGTGACACCAGCTGTTCCTTCGACATTTCGAGCGAAAAAAAAGCTGTCGGTATGTTATGTACCACAGCGGCGGAGTGAGCGATATTCAACATCAGCGCAGATTTACCCATTGAAGGGCGTGCGCCCAGCAGTATTAGTTCTGCGGGCTGAAGCCCGGCGGTTTTGTTGTCGAGATCGTAAAAGCCCGTGGGCACGCCTGTTATCTGTCCGGCGTTTTTCGATAGCATCTCGATATGATCGACAGCCGTGTTTAATACCTCTGACAACGGCGTGAACTCCGAGATATTTCGGCCTTGGGCTATGTCAAATATACCCTTTTCGGCGCGGTCTATGATGTTGTCAACATCATCGGCGGCCTCAAAGCTCTCGTTAGTGATCTGCGTCGAGGCTCTAATCAGCCTGCGCAATACCGAACGATCAGATACGATCTTCGCGTAATGCCGGATATTTGCGGAGGTGTAAAACGCAGCTGCGATTGTTGCGATGGCGTTCGTGCCGCCCACGCTTTCGAGCATAGCATTTTCCGTGAGCTTGTTACAGAGTGTTACGACATCTATAGGCACGTTTTTTAGAAATAAGTCAATCAGCGCCTCATAGATAATGCGGTAGTCTGGTCGATAAAAGTCCTCGCCACGTAGCATCTCATATGCGATGACGACGGACTCCCGATCAAAAAGCATACATGAGAGTACGGCCTCTTCGGCCTGTATATCATTGGGTGGTATGCGAGCGGTGGTATTCGCGTCCATGTAATCGTTCCTTTATTAAATACGTTTTCTGTACATATATATCGTTACAAGCATGATCGCAAGTCCTACTATCGTTATGATCAATGCCCAGATGTTTTCTACTGCAATCACAACAGCGAGTATCGCGGATACGGTGCTCAACGCATAGAGGATAAACACGGACTGACGTGTCGTAAATCCCGAAGCCATGAGACGATAGTGGATATGTCCCTTTGCGTCGTCCGCATCGGTGATACTATAACGCCTTATCATCCTGCGTAATGTAGCGAACACAATATCGAATATCGGCAGCGACAGTGCAAAGAAGGCGGTCAGAACAGCCAACACCGCATAACCTTTAAATAATCCGATGATCGAGGTGACGGCGAGCACATATCCCAAAAATAATGCGCCCGTATCACCCATGATAACCTCGGCGGGGCTGAAGTTACGTGGCAAGAAGCCCATACAACTGCCGGCGACTGCTGCCGAAAGCACGACCGCTACAGGTGAGCCTGTGATAACGCATAGCGCCGTCAAACACAATGCGGCGATCGTAGAGACACCGGCTGCGAGGCCGTCCAAGCCGTCGATGTAATTGACGGCGTTGGTCATGCCCATAATCCAGAGCATAGTAAGGGGTATACTGAACGCGTTTATGTAACCGCTGATCGGGGGCATGTGGATGTTGAGGCGTGTGCCCGTGAGCACGACGACTAAGGCTGCAATGAATTGCGTGATGAGTTTGTAGCGCGGCTTTAATGAATAGATATCGTCGATCATGCCAGACGCGAGAATGATGATCGCACCGAGCACCAGGCCGACGGCCTGCCTCGAGCGTAACTCGGACATGAAAATAACAGCGATACCGAATGCTACAAGAAAGCCAAAGAATATCGCAACCCCGCCCATACGCGGTATAGGCTCTTTATGCATACCACGCTTTCGCGGATAATCGATCGCACCGACCTTTACGGATAACTTTTTCGCGTATGGTGTCCCGACGAGCGATACGCCAAATGCACACGCGAACACTGCAATATACAAAAGCCAATTATGCTCCAAAAAAAAGACCTCCAGGGTATTGCGTACTAATGTTACTTTGTACCAAACAATCTATCGCCCGCGTCGCC
>CAZUNC010000096.1:0-8816 GCA_964621475.1 uncultured Defluviitaleaceae bacterium
ACGTATATCCGAGAGCTCGTTATCGTCGAGTTCATCGACGGACATCCCGTCGATTTTATACATGCCCTCGGTGGGCCGGTCCAACGCCCCGATGATATTCATCAGCGTGCTTTTTCCGCTGCCGGACTGCCCAACTATCGCGACAAATTCACCGGCGCTTATACTCAAAGACACATCCTTTAATACCGTGAGCTCATTGGGCGTATCGATGAAATATTTCTTTGTGACATTCTTAATGTCGATCATCAGTTACCACCCTTCTGACCGCCCGGCCCTCCGGAACCACCTTCTCTGATGATAACCTGACCGCCTCCGGCCGGCATCGCACCGCCGGGGCCACCGGGCATCACCATCACATTACCGCCGCCCGCACCGCTGTCGTCACCACCCTGCCGTCTGAATATACGAAGCCCGTTCGGCGCTACCTGCTGCACATCCTTCGGGTCGATCGTTTGCCCCTCTGTTACGGCCGTCGGGTTTGAAATGACTTGCATACCCTCCTGCAATGTTTCGCCGATGATCTCTATGCTCGTATCCGTCTGCAATCCCGTCTGTACCGGTATGGCTTTTACCAGATTATTGTCAAGCACATATACCGCCGAAGACGGTTTACCCTCGCCGAACACCCTCGTCACCGCGTCATACATCACCGCAAATACATTCTCACGTGTATCGGTGATGATGTTTGCATACGCGTTCATGCCGATCTTGATACGGTCGTAGTTCGCGTTCGTGATCTTTATGCGCACCTCGAACTCCACGTTCGTGTTGTCGGCCTCTGTCACAGCCTTCGGCGATATGTACGTGACTTCTCCTTCGAATACTTCATTACTCGTTGCATCGGTCGTCACCGTAGCCTTTTGACCCAGCGCGATCTTCGAGAGATTGTATTCCTTAACCCTCGTGGACACATATAGATCACGCGTATCCTCTATCACGAACAATACACCGTTTGCTGCAGTGCCCACATTTGCGGATTTCTCGGTCACAGTGCCCGATATCGCCGCGGTTATCTTGGACTTTTCAAGGTTCTCCATCTGAGTGGTGAGCGTGAGCTTTTGGTTCTCGAGCGTCGTCTTTGCCGTCGAGCCTTCGGACTTATTCTGATCGAGTGTAAGCATAGCCTTATCATATGCAATACGCGCGTTCTCGAGATCCATCTTCGCGGTCTTTATCGCGGTGTCGAGCTCGGTCTTTGCATTTTGAAGATCGACTATCGCCTTTTCATGCGCCGCCTGTTTGTCCTCAACTGCGGCCTTAGCCTTTACAAGCGCAGTCTCTGAGCTATCGAGTGTCGATTTTGCCAACGCCCCGGCGGTATACAATGAGGCATTGCTATCGTATTCCCTCTGAGTGGTCTCAAGGTCCTTCTTAGCTGTTTCGAGCGCACGCTCTGCGTTCGTTACATTCGTCTGCGCCGTTACAAGCTGTGCATAGGTGTTATTCTCCTTGTCCGCCATAAGCTTGTTATAACTTGTTGTCTGCTTTTCGAGTGCCACACGTGCGCTGTCCACACCCGATGACGCGTTTACAAGCCCGTTTTGCAGACTGTCCTCTGCAGACTTTAAATTGTTCTCGGCCTGCAATATTGAGCTCTCTATGCTCTCCGTGTCCAACTCTGCAAGAACATCACCGGCCTTTACCTCGTCGCCTACCTCCGCGTTCACAGCTTTGACTATGTTATTCAGCGATGAATAGACATTAACCGTTGTATTACTGTACACCGATCCCGAGGCCGATATGCTGTTTTGGAGGTTTGTCTTCATCAGCGGCGATACATTGACCGTTTGCCGAGCCATGGCCTGCTGCGCTTTACCCCTCGCGTTTATATATAAATATCCGCCTGCGCCGCATGCCACCAATACAATAACCAAAACTATCCATTTGACCTTTGACTTTTTGGCTTTTCCATTCTTCATAATACACATACCCCCACAAAGCGAAATTAAATTGGCTTCGGAGGATCATATCACGGACATGTGTATTTTCTGTGAACAATTCAACCTTTTTTTCTGACTGCATCCTGCATCTCGAGTCCCGTCTGATAATCCAGCTGACGTGGTTCGGATTCATCCTCACGCTGCCTGGTCAGGCCGTCGTTGTCCCATGACGCGGGCCTCATAGGGAGTGTACCCTCCTGCGCTACATCTAAACGCGCCCTCCATGGCCGTCTTGCCCATTGATATCCCCTAAACGGATCCCTCGTCCTATTCATGAAATCTAAAATCGCTTCATGTAACCGTATCTTTATTTCGTTATATGTCTCGTCGTTTATTAGATTATTGAGCTCATGTGGATCGGACTGTGTATCATATAACTCATCTGTAACATCGAGCAGATGCACGCTGAGCTTATAACGACCGTCCGTGACCGCTCGCATCGGCTGATATCCACCGAATCCGTCGTGATCGATCTCGTAGCGCGTGAACTCCGTAAACGCATATCCCTCGTTATATGTATTGTGTTCGAGTGTCGGTAACAGGCTCTTACCCTCCATGACCTTTGAGACCGGCACGCCCAAATACTCAAGTATCGTAGGCGCGATGTCGATATGCGACAGCGGCGACGCGTTCGTTACCCCCTCGGGCACACCCATAGACGGACATGAAATAATCAGCGGTACCCTTGCGATTTCATCATAGAACGCGGGGCCCTTTGCGGATATACGATGTGACTTTAACGCGTCACCGTGGTCCGATGTATAGATGACCATCGCGTCCGGGGTATGCTCCTGTATCTGCGCACAGACCCGTCCGATCTCACTGTCTATGTAGCTCTGACACCCGAAAAAAAGCGGATGCCTAATCGATACGCCGCTCCTGTCTTCATGTAACGCCTTACCCGCCCATACACGTTGATACTCGGGCTTGCCCTTGAGATCGTCATATACATTCGGCGAAACCGGGAATTCATAGTCTTTATACATACTCGCATACGGCTCCGGGCACAGGTATGGGTCATGCGGCTCGTCATACGAGATCACGAGCAGGAAATCCTCATCCTTGTGCTCGTGTATAAAGTCTATGCCCCGCTCGGAACAACGGTGTCCGTATGTAAACCCTGCGTCTATCCCGCCGTTTTCATAACAGGCCTTTGGATTGCGGGATTTGACGCGATCCTCTGGGCTCAGCTCTTCGAGATAGTTTCGCATATCATACCAATACTTCGGGTCCCAGCCCTCCGGGCAGATCCCCATCCCGAAATAATCCCCGCCGTCCAGATGCCATTTGCCTATATATGCGGTTTTGATGCCATCTTCGGACAGGCGCATACCGATCGATTTGACGTTTGCACCGAGTGGTATACAGTTTGCAAAGCTACCGTTCGAGTGAGGGTACATACCCGTAAACAACGCCGAACGCGCGGGCCCACAAACAGGCTGGCACGTATAGGCTCGGTCAAAGCGTATCCCCTTTTCAGCGATCGCGTCGATATGTGGCGTCGATAATGGACGCTCGTACTTTTCCCTTCCGTAACAGCCCACCATATCGTGACGCGTGGAATCCGTCATGAATAACACGATCTGCTTCCTTTTCATCTCAACCTTCATCCGAATACCTCCCAATAGTTTGGAACCATTATACCACCGCCGAATAAGATAGTAAAAAATCGCATTTAAGGGGGACGCCAATGATTGACTTAGAGATGCCAAAGGCTACCGAGTGTTCATGCGCAAAGGGACATTCACCACATGGTATGATGCATATGCAGGATATGGATCAGCATGAGATGATGCACGATATGATGCATACTATGCAGCACGGGATGCAAAATGGAATGCAGCAGCATAGCATGCTTGCGCAAGCCTATGTACCAATGCAGCATATGGACGTTTCGGATCTGTACCCGCCAGAGGAGTGCCTAAAGAAGGGGACTGTTTCGCCGCAGCTCTACATGCCGTATGAAGGGGGTAAGCATTGTGGATCGTAAGGCTCTGTTCAAACATCTGATGATACTGGACTTTATGGCACTGGATCTTGGACTGTACATCAACACCCATCCCGACGATATGGAAATCATCGAGATGTACAACCAGGTCGTCATAAACGCCGACAAATGCCGGTATAACTACGAAAAACACTTTGGCCCACTGACATCCTTCCGTTCTCTGCAAAGCCCCGAGCATATGTGGGAGGCCTTACCCTGGCCCTGGTGTAAAGCTCAAGCGTAAGGAACCGCGAGGTTCCTCAGTTCATTTGCCGAAAGGAGAACTTACAGATGTGGGTATATGAAAAGAAATTGGAATATCCAATCAAGATCAAGAAATGTAACCCCAGACTTGCTAAGTATATCATCAGCCAATACGGAGGGCCCGACGGTGAACTCGGGGCTTCCCTTCGGTATTTGAGCCAACGCTTTTCAATGGTTACGCCACAGGCCATTGCGACATTAAACGATGTGGGGACCGAGGAGCTCGCGCACCTTGAGATGATCGGTACGATCTGCCACCAGCTCACGGACGGTGCCTCCGCAGCCGAAATGGAGGCCGCGGGGCTATCGGCAGACTATATCGATCATGGGCTCGGCATCTATCCGCAGTCCTCGGGCGGCATACCGTGGTCTGCTATGACGATACAGTCCAAGGGCGATCCGATCACCGATTTGTATGAGGATATGGCAGCAGATGCTGCGCTTTCATAAGTGCAACAAACCACACGCCTTGTAGAATCCTTCTGCATATGGCAAAATGGATGCATCAGCTAAACCAACAAGAAAGGTGGACGGGCATTGAATATCAATTTTCTGAATTCATGTTGTCGTGACGCACACATCGACGCCTCTGAGAACGTGGCAACCGTCACGCTCGGCTCGGGTGGCGGCGGTATCACACTTTGTGAGGCGGTCGGAACCGATAAGCGATACATAATAGGCGATATCGAGATACTTGAGGAGCATTCGGTCGCGATGATGTTGAGGTTTTATCGAAGAAACGAGCAGGACGCGCGGATTGTGTACCGCTTTGGGTTATTGCCACGGTTTAAAACACGGGTATGCTTCGACCTGACGTTACTTGACAACCGCGCCATTTTTACTAACCGTACCCCGGGCACGCTAAAGCTCGTGGTGCACGGTCAACGCACCGAGTTTAGCGATGTTGATCGTATAGAGCTGGGCATGGAGGATGCGTTTCATGACGTGAGGTTGCGCTTTGAAAACTTTTATCTCTCGGACAGCGAGCCCGAGGAGTACCCGATCCCCGACCTAATACTCGTAGACGAGTTCGGACAGTGGGCCCGCTCCGAGTGGCCCGAAAAGGTTCACAGCCTCGATGAACTGAAAGAAATCATGCATGCCGGCGAGGGAGAGGCCAGATACCCGTTTCCGCATCTGAACAAATGGGGCGGTGACCTAACTCGTAAGCTACAGCACGGCACAGGCTTCTTTACCCGTGTAAAGACTGCGGACGGTCGCTGGCATCTTGCGGACCCTGACGGCTATGACTACTTTTCACTGGGGCCCTGTTGTATCTATCCGGGGGTTCAGGGCAGGGTCGATGGCTTTGAAAAGCTCTGCGCGGGTCTGCCCGACGAGAATGACCCTATATATAAGGACTGCTGGACGGTCCGTACATGGCGTCGTATGCCATACATGCCCGAGGAGACCTATAAGCTGTTTAATTTCGGGCTCGCCAATCTCATTAAGGTCTACGGCGAAAATTGGTATGCCAAGTGGGACGAGATCACAAAACGTTATCTGATGGGTATCGGCGTCAACAGTGAGGGTAACTATTTCGCCAAAAAGCAAAAGGGCATAAACCAGATCAGTGGTCGCGTTTCATTGGAGACCGGAGCGTTGCCGTATGTCTGTCAGATCTTAGGCTTTCCGGATACCGATGTGCGGATATTCCGCGACTTCCCCGATGTGTTGCACCCGCAGTACGCAGAGCGTTCTGAGGTATTCGCCGAACAGCTCCATGATATGAGGGATGATCCATGGGTAATCGGTTACTTTATGCGCAACGAACCGGAGTTTAACTTTGTACACGGCATCATCATCGCCGACGAGGTACTCTCGGGGCCGCTCGATACATACTGCCGTAACGGGCTCATCGAATTCTTACATAATAAATATCAGACAATCGAGGCGCTCAATGCCGCATGGGATTCTGATTTTACCGAATTTGAAGACTTTGCCGGACAGATCCGCGACTGCTCCGTAAAATATCCGGCCTCCGCTCCGATACTGCGTGAATACTCCGCGTTTTTGGTGCGTGAGTACGTCCGCATACCATCGGAGGCTTGTCGGCGTGCAGACCCGCATCATATGAACCTGGGTATGCGCTGGTCAAAGGCATACAACCCCGATATGATGGCGGGCTGGGAATATTTTGATGTGTTCTCGATTAACTGCTACGACTTCAACCCCACGCGTGATATGGACTTTGTTCTGAATGCCGGTGTGGATCGACCCGTTATCATCGGCGAGTTTCATTTCGGTGCGCTGGATCGGGGTCTACCCGCAACAGGTCTAAAGGGCGTAGAGAATCAGACGGAACGCGCAAAGGCGTTCCGCTATTTCGTCGAGCAATGCGCTGCCCATCCATTGGGCGTAGGTGCGCATTGGTTCCAATACGCCGATCAGTCTTGCATCGGACGCTTCGACGGTGAGAATTATCAGATCGGTATGGTCGATGTCTGTCTGCAGCCTCACAAGGAGCTCTCCGAAGCACATTACGAAACCGCTAAGGTACTGTACAATGTCCGTAACCTCGAAACCGAGCCATATAACAAAAAAGCTAAGGCTATACCTATGATTGGGTACTAAAAAACCATACCACGGATTCTCACAGATACAAACGGATCTAAACGGATTTAAAATCTTAATGTTTTAATCCGTGGTAATCCGTACTGATCCGTGTATATCCGTGGTATGGTTTTTAATTTTTTACTTTACTTTGCCGCACGTGTTTCTTTTATACAGTCTTGTGCTTATTAATATCTCTTCAAACGCCGATGGCTCTGTGTTGTCGGCTTTTTCGTTGATCTTTTTGCATAGCCTGCCGACTATTTCCTTTGCATATGTGTCTATGTCGTAGCCGACCGAGGTCAGCTCCGGCGTAACCACATCACAGCTTTCGCTGTTATCAAAACCTACTACGGAAATGTCATCAGGTATCCTCAGACCTATCCTCGTAGCGTACTTGATCAACCCGATCGCGACGGAATCGTTTACGCATATAAACGCGGTAGGCATCGGTTTGTTTTCGATTCGCTGCCTATCCGTTAATTGTTTCATGCAATTATAACCGGACGCGACAGAAAACTCGTCAAATATGATCAGCGCATCGTTTATTGGTAGATTGTGAGCCGACAGCGCCTTCTTATATCCGGACAGCCTGTAATATGTCGAGGAAATATTCTCAATACCGCCTACAAACGCAAACTGCCTATGCCCGAGGTTATAGAGCATTTCAACGGCTTGTTGTAACCCATTTTCATCGTCGCCGCGCAGATAGGTCTGGCTGAACATATTAGCGTAGCCGTTGACCAGCACGGTTGGTACCCGATTAAATATACCGCCTAGCGCCTTTTTAGCGTGCTTGGGTAGGTTTATGCAGTCTATCGAGCCGCCCATATAGACGATCCCGTCGGCTTGTTTTTGAATTAATAGCTTGAGATAGCGATCCTCTTCGCCACGTTCCTTATATACGGCTTCATGCCCGTAATTACATAATATCGTGCTGTATCCTGACTGTGCCGCGTAATGCTCTATGCCAAAAAACATCCGTGAAAAATAAGCTACAGTTACATCAGGTACCATTACGCCTATTGTCTTTGTAGATTTTTTTTGCAGGCTGCGTGCTATGTCATTCGGTGTAAAGTTAGATTCCTTAATGATTTGCATAACACGCTGGGTCTTTTCATCACTGACCCGCGCGCTTTTGGTTAAAATACGTGATACGGTTGCCGGTGATACCTCAGCCAGTCGCGCTATATCATAAATTGTCATACCAAGCATACCCCAGTTTTTTTGCTATAGCCCTCTTATTACGGCCTTGCCGCTTGTTAAACCCTCGGCGGTCGCGGTTACTATTATATCACCGGTGCCAGTCTTTGCTGATACATATATCAACAGTTTACCGGCATGTGCACGCCTATAGTTTAGATAGTACGGCGTATTGTCAAACAAATTGCCGTTTTCTATCCCCATCAGGTAACCGTTCCCGCTTACAGTCACGGTAACGGTGTTTTCGGCGGTAACATCCAAGTTTCCGTCTTCATCCCGCAACTCTACCTCTATATGCGTCATATCCATGCCGTCGGGTTTTAATTGTTTATCCAGCACGTTGAAGTGGATCTCCGTAGCTGTGCCCGTCGTCAGTAATATGTCCTCGCAAATGGGTTGCCCGTCTTTATAACCTATGGCTTTTAACGTACCGCTCTCAAAGGTTAATGTGGTCTTGATAAACAGCAAGTCCGGATAATCCGACAGCAGCTCGGTCTTTACGGGCTTATCGTTTATTAAAAATTCCACCCTATCGCAGTTGGTAAAGCAACAGACGGATACGGTCGAGGATTTTGCATATGCCCATTTACGGTGATGTCTGCGCTCGGACACCTCACTGTCATCCGAAAGCGCGGTAAACAGCTTCACCATCGGCTCGTCGTTCCACCATGACTTTCGCATATAGTATATGGGTTTCTCGTTACCGGCGATATCCATTGCGCCCGCTTGCGAGCCATGGCATGGCCAGCCGACCGTTTCTCCCAAGAAATCTATACCCGTCCACAGAAACTGCGCAGAGATAAAATCATTATCTCTGACCGCTTTCCAAGCCTCCGGATGCTGTCCGTTTTCACTGCCCAACAGCACAT
>CAZUNC010000097.1:0-8626 GCA_964621475.1 uncultured Defluviitaleaceae bacterium
GAAGGGTAAAAGCGAGGAGCTCACGGTCTACGCGCTCGAGCATATCAACGAATATGCGGATCAGCCGCCTCTGGCATCAGCATTATTAAAGCCGGGCAAATAAATTTAATGATTGTAAGATTCTGCATACGATTCGTTAGAATCGGTCATTTACTCATAAATGTATTAGTGATATATTGCCAATGTCTCATATTGTCACAAATATATTATTGAGGAGATGAACATGCATGGGGACGCGATCGACTAAGGTACTCTCATCGATCATCGCGTTGGTGCTCGTATTTGGCCTATTACCGGTCAGATATGTGTATGCAGCGCACTGGTCGGACGATTATTATGGTCTGCTTGACGCGAAATCGGTGTTTAATGCGGATATTGGCGCGGTCAGTGAGAACAGACGCGAGGACAGCATCACGCGTGAGGAATTTTACGCGTTGATCGTCTGCGCTTTGTACGGACAGCAGCAGCCTGTAGGAGAAATGCCGGGCTTTGTAGATTTCAATCAGATGAAACCGGAGCTCTCGGGTTATATTTCAAAGGCGAAAGACAGCGCAGGCGGGTTTGGCATAACAAAGGACGGGCTGCTATACATAGCACCCAAGGCACTGATTACGCGTCAGGATGCGGCAACGGTGATGGGGCGTATGGCAGGGCTTTCAGGCGGCATCGCACCGTCGTTTCCGGATGCTGGATCGATAGCGGCATATGCATTACCATATGTGTCGGCGATACAAAACGCACACATCATGCAAGGTGACGAAAATGGCAATTTTAATCCAAATAAGAATCTCAAGTGGGGCGAAGCGATACAGATGGCTGCGCTGCTGATTAAACACGGCGAAGCGCAGGTAACTGTAAACAAAGTCAATATCAACGATTCGATGGATGTAATTGGCAGTATGCAAAAGGGTTATATAAACGGCGCGTACAAGGATGCCGCATTCAACAAGCCAAGCGGACTGTTCATTCAGGACGGCGTGATATACGTAGCAGACACGGACAATAGCCTAGTAAGACAGATAAGCAGTGATAAGGTGTCTACATATGCGGGCAAGTTCTTCGGATACGATGAAATGCACCGCGCGGTAAAGGGATATAAGGACGGCTCGATACAAAACGCCATCTTTAATAATCCAAGCGGCGTTCTCGGCATCGGGGATACGATCTATGTGCTCGATACGGGCAATAACGTCATCAGAAGGATATCGGGCAGCACGGTGTCGATCTATGCGGGTGCTATATCGGGAGGGTTTACGGACGGTGCGTTATTGGACGCGCGTTTCAAACAGCCCGGCGGTTTCTGTACGGATGAGGCCGGTAATATCTATGTAGCCGACACGGGCAACAACCTAATCAGGAAGATCTCAAGCAATGGTACGGTATCGACTGTAGCCGGAAGAGCCGGGGTTGCCGGAACGCAAAACGGCAAGACATCGGTGTCATTGTTTGACAGGCCTACCGGTATCGCGTATGCAAACGGCGTTTTATATATCGCAGATGCCGCAAACAACCGGATCCGCATGATAAAGGATGGCGTGGTCAGCACCTATGCGGGTTCTGTGTCTATGGTCAGGGACGACATGAGTAGCTTTGTCGGCTCGCTAAAGGACGGAGAGGTCTTAGAGGCGCATTTCTATTATCCGACGGGTATAAGTGTAGCGCAGGACGGTGGTGTGTATGTAGCCGACACGGGTAACGGGGCGGTTCGCCTGATAAAGGACGGCAAGGTCACCACGATCGCCTCGGAGCAAGATAACGATTACATCGCAAGACCGACGGGCGTTACATATGCGGACGGCGCATTGTATGTTGCTGACAGCTTCAGAAACGCAATAGTTAGGATCGAGGTGAGCGTCAGATGAAGAAAAAAACATTATTATTCTATATCATCACGGCGGCATTGATGGTCATGCTGAGTGTGACCGCGCTGTCTGCGGACAACACGCAGGCCGTTACGATCAGACTTACAAAGACCGAGGGTGACGGCGTAAGCGTTACGTCAAACAGCGGAAAGACCGTTAAGACCTCCGATAGGATGCGTCTGTTTTCGGGTTACAACGTGGGTACGGACGAGGACAGCTACGCATATATGTCCTTCGACGATACAAAGGCCGGTAAGCTCGACCGCGTTTCTAAGGCGGGCATAAAAAAAGCCGGTAACAAGAATGAACTATATCTTGAGACCGGATCGTTCTACTTTGATGTGAAGGAGAAGCTCAAGGACGACGAGGAGTTTAATGTCAAGGTATCGAACCTTACGATGGGCATAAGGGGTACGATCGGCGTGGTTAAAACACGTTATGTGCTCAATAACAATAACAAGAACGACATCGGCAGCCGCACGACGATACAGATATTTGAGGGCAGCGTGGTCGTGAAGTATTTCAACTCGAAATCGTCTAAGATCGAGACCGCGACGATCTCCGCCGGTTATCAGATGATAGCGGAGACGCTGAAGGACGGCACGGTATACAATGTCACTGTGCAACCGATCAAGGCCGAGGAGATACAATACATAGCGGCAAAGGAGATCATATCCGATCCCGTGACGATCGAGCGGGTGGAGACCGCATGTGGTTTCTCCGAAAGGGATATCCAAAGTGCGTTGCCTGAGATAAAGAAAGCGGACGATGAACAGGTCGTAGGCTATAGGGCAACGAGGATCGATGCAGAGGTCGCAAAGGATATTGAGATCAATCCGCCTACACCGTCACCAACAGCGACCACTACGCCGACGGGAACGTCAACGCCAAATGATTCATACTATTACGGGTACGCTACGGTTCCTCCGCAGACAACCGGGCCGTTACCGGTTGGCGTAGCACCTACAACCGAGTACAACAGGGACTCGCGTTTCGCTCCGGGCTATCCGGTATTGCGTTATGTCACAGACAGCTACGGTGATGTAGTGCCCGAATATGTGATAAAGATGGTCGGTGCGAGCCCCGCAGTACCGATGAGTATATTCATGAATTACTACGGTTATTCGAGGGACTATAACGATACGGCTTCGCTGTCGGTTGTACATGGACATGACGGCATGATACAGCCATCAAACGCATACTACTACACGCCGTGGCAAACTAAGGATATTCAGATAGCCGATGAAAACGAGCATGTGGTTCAGCTCTATCATCAGGGCACCTCCGAGTCAACTATGTATTTCGTGGTAAGGGATACTGTCATAGGTGATTCTGTTATACCGATGCGTTTGGTTCAAACGGCACCGCCCACGTCATCTGATCCGAATCCTGTACCGACACCGGTGCCGACGCCGGTGCCGAGTTATATCGGCCAGTTGTATGAGGGTTATATCAACAGAGCCGGTGATACGATATTAATGTATTACTATGATAATCTGGATACAAGCAGCATACCCGGAGCGGGTAGTTATAGCATTACAGCCTCGGGCATAAACTATCCGGTATCCAGTGTAGATGTTATCAATATAACGGATACAATGAATTACAGTGGTCTTGTAAAACTGCATCTTACAAGCCCGATACCGCCTACCGATAGGAATAATATCTACGCGAGCTACTCCGGTACGCAACTGCGTAATCTTGCCGGTACCCGCCTCGCCCGCACATATACAAACAGGCGTGTATACAAGGCCGAGATCAACTATTTTGTAGATGCAAATGGTGGTAGCTTTGCGCACTCGTCGAGTGATGGTCGTAATATCTATGTGGGTCACTACGGGGTGCAATTCGAGGATTCGAATTTTGTAACGCCTGAGCTCTATGATCCGTTAAACAACCTGATACCATCCGGAGAATACACGATCCAACAAATGGACATGTACTCGGGACGCACGACATATCTGATAGAGTTTAATGCTTTGTCTACCTTCAACTCGGGCGGGCAGACATTTACGCTGAAGCTGGTGCCGAACACAATCCCCCCCGGAACACTCGATATGGGTCAGGATGCACTCAGTTCATATCTGCCCACCGGGCTTACGATACCTATCAGCCCTTCGCCCGAAAATGGGCAGCCCGTGTCGGTTGAATATGTTTCGGCCCAAAGGGTGTTGAAGGTTAGCTTCGCTGCAAACAACGGCTTGGATTTCAATGACATGTATGGCAATATCTCTTGCCCGTTTTATATCCAGAGCGGCGGGGCAATCTACAACCTCAGGGGTAATTTAGTGCCGGTGCCTTCCGAAAATGCAATCTATTTCTATCCGGATAATATACCGTTTGATCCGGCTGCGTTTAACTGGAGCGGCGCAACGCTAAGCATGGCATATGATGCACATTCGCATCTGCTGACCGAACTGGCTCCGTATACCGAGCGAGTGCGCTACCTGTCAGGAAAGACTTATACAGGCTTCGCTCCGATACCTATAACCGTCAACTAAATCAATCCGCTTCACGCAGCCTCTCGGATAACGGGAGGCTGTTTATATTTTTATAGGCCATACGCGGAGCGGTGATGCAGATCACAAAGACCAAAAGACAGATCGCAAGCACGGGCACTGTTGGATAGGCAAATATCGCATAGCTCGCCTCCTGCTTAAACATAGCAAACAGACCATAAGCAACTAAATTACCGAGGGTCCCGGTGAGTAAAAACGTAATGACAGCGTACCATAGGCCCTCCCAAATAAGCATGTTGCGCAGTTGATTTTTGCTCATCCCGACACCCTCGAGTACGGACAGCTCTCGTTTGCGCGCCATGATGCCTACGGACATGATGTTTATAAAGTTCATGATGCCGATGAGACCGAGTATAAACGCGATACCGCCTCCCAAGCAAAACATTATAATCTTTGCCTGTTTCAGTTCCTCGCGGGATTCGATACGTGAGCTGCGCCCGAACTCGTAATCACCGTCTGTTAGCGTCTTTAATGCCTCGAGCACCTGCTTGTCAAAGCCGTTCTCGACATTGATGTTAACGCTCGTGATGATTGGGTGGTCAGCGAACAGGCGTTTTAATAGACTCGATGAGCAGATGATGCTGGGTGCGAATGTTTGTGTGTTGTTCCTGAAATATTGCGGTGCAAAACCACCTACTGCTATCGTGGTCCGATCGTCTGCGTCAAAGGTTCGAAGCTCGGCTTGGTCGAGGTCATCGTACAGCTCGGGTGTGTTTGTTGCGATCAACACGTATTCTCCGCGCTCAAATGCCTCTATGTCAAACGAGCCGTTGTTATCCGCGTTCAGTTCCTGTATTGCGGAGGGTTCAACCCCTACGACTACGGATGAAAAGTTTTTGCGCAGGTCATCCAGCTCCGCAGGGCTTAGCGTATGGTTTTCCAGATATTTGCTTGTGTGCTTATCAAACGCCTCCGTATAGGTCAGATACAAGATGGCTTTTGAAACAGTTTCTATATCTTTTATACCCGGTATAGCCCTTATTGTGTCGAGGAACTCGGTGGTAAACTTTTGCCTACTGTCTGAGGTTACGAACACGGCTGTATTATTTGTGAGTATGAAATCACTTTTCATATATGAGTTGACAAAGTTGTCTGTGTTCATGCCCATGACGATCGTTGATACGGTGATGAACGTGGTGATGCTGATAAACAGACCAGCGAGCACCACGTACGCGCGCTTGCGGTCGCGGAAGATGTTTCTAAACGCCATCCGATATGGTTTTGCATATGCACGGCCGTGTAAACGAGGCTTCTTTATCTCGATACCTGTAAAACGCAGCGCCTCTATCGGTGAAACGGATGCGGCCTTTCGGGCGGGCTTAGCTGCCCCGATAAACGCAGTAACGAGTGAAAGCAGAACGGCACAAGCATAAATAAGCGGTGAAAATGACACCCTCGGGCTGATATCGATATTGCCAATGCTGATGATCGCGGGTACGACGACCAACGAGACTGGAGCGGCTAATAAAACCCCAATCGGTAAGCCCAAAAGGCAGAGCCGGACGATCTGACCGATAACGATATGAGTAAGCTGTTTCGGTGTTGTACCGATGGTCTTCAGCATGCCGTAGAAGCGGATGTCTCGTGACACGGAGGTATACATCACGTTATAGATCAGCAGATAACCCGTAAGCATCAACAGCAGCGCAACAGATGTAATCCCAATGATCATCAAAAGACGATCCGAGGCGGTTACGTCATACATTGGCACGGGGCGAACGGCTTGTTTATCCGTGATACCGAGGTCTGTTTCGAGCTGCGAGCAGTAGGATAAAATCCTCGATGTATCTCTAAACTGCACCGTTGCGGAGCCGTCCGTCTGAGGGGTTTTACCATATTTATCAGAAAATGCCTTTGAAACGGATAACGCGTCCATGTTGCCGGAGCGGATATGCATATAACTTGTGAAATACCCGGTCAATATGAATGTCTCCGTATATGCCGTGAGCTGATGATCCTGCTCGATAGTATAAGACAGCGGGATCTCCATGCCTAATGTGGGCTCTGTGATACCCATACGCTCGAGCACCCAACGTGGCATCATTATCTCGTCTTCAGCTTGTGGGTAGCTGCCGACCACGTCTTCGAATGCTGGCTTGCGCATATACTGAAACTCGGTTTCATCGAAGTAAAACAACGTGAGACGTATGTCGTTGAGCTCGGTAGGTGTTTCGACACTGCCCACAAAATTGCCCGTGCCTATCGCTGTTACATAATCAAGGGCTTTGAGTCTTTCGAGCTGTTCGGATGAGGGCTTTGTGATCGCAGCATGCGCGATTGTGCCCATCAGACTGATTTGCTGTTGCTTAACTGTCTCATTAAAGCTCAGTGCTATGGAGAACACTGTAGCGATCATAAAGGTCGTGAGTGCGATAGCCGTGACAATAAAGAAGTTGCGTCTGCGATCTGCCTTCAGACAGCGTCGCGTTATGTCACGGATGACGGGTTTGTTGTTATTCCTCATCGCGGGCCCGCCTCCCCGACTATCTTACCGTCCTCGATATGGATCACACGGTCCGCCAGCTGCGCGATGCGTTCATTATGGGTGATCATCATCATGGTCTGGTGAAACATGGTGGAGGTCATCTTCAAAACCCCTAATACATCCGAGCTGGTCTTGCTGTCCAGATTGCCTGTTGGCTCGTCCGAGAGCACGATGGATGGTTTCGTGGCTAACGCGCGCGCGATAGCGACGCGTTGTTGCTGTCCGCCCGATAGGGTGTTAGGCAGGCTGTTGCGTTTCTCCGTTAGGCCTAATGTCGAGATGATCTGATCCACAAACGCGGTGTCGATCGCATTGCCGTCCAGTTCGATCGGCAACACAATGTTTTCGTAAACACTTAATATCGGTACGAGGTTATAGTTCTGGAACACAAAGCCCACATTACGCCGACGAAAGATCGTAAGCTGTTCATCGGTCATTGCGGATAGCTTGTGCCCGCCTACGATTACCTCGCCCGAGCTTGGTTTGTCGAGGCCTCCGAGCATGTTCAACAGCGTGCTCTTACCTGAACCCGACATGCCCACAACAGCGACAAATTCCCCATCCTGTACCTCTATATCCACGCCGTCCAGTGCGCGTACGATGTTCGGCTCTTTACCATAGTATTTCTTTAATGCATGAGTAACTAATATTGCCATGGTTATACCCCTTTCCGTTATGATCTGATTGTAAGGTACGATTCTTACATACACCTTACAAAAGCCCGTTCATTTCTTACAGTTTTGTAAGAAGAGTGAAAAGGAGGTATATCCGGGTTTTGAATCGGCGAGGATGTAACCGCCTTGCTTTTCCATGATCAGCGCGGCGAGGTATAGCCCAAGGCCCGCACCTTCGCTGTCTTTCACGTTACTGCCCCTGTAAAACCGCGAAAAGATCGCATGTATCTCATTCTGAGGGATCCCAATCCCATTATCAGTGATCACGATCCGTGAAAACAGCGAGAGCTGCTCGACGGTAATGGATATCTCGCTGTCCGGCGCGGAGTATTTGATCGCGTTCTCGAGGATGTTTGTAAAGACCTCGGCGGTCCATTTCCGGTCATGAAATAGCTCCATGTCCTCGAATTCCGCTACCGAAATCTGTATGTTCTTTTGCGCGGCGGCTGCGATCACGGATTCGACGGCAACACAAAGGGTCTGACGGATACCACGCGGTGTGGGCGTAAGCTCGATCGCACCGGCCTCGAGCCGCGACATCTTGATCAGACAGTTCATCATCCATGTAAGCCTGTCCGACAGTGTCTTTACGCGTCCGGTAAATTCATTGCGCTCATCCTCCGATATACGGCCTGACATTAATAGCTCCGTATACATCCATATACCCGAGAGCGGAGTCTTCATCTGGTGTGATAGGTCAGAGATATATCCCTGTATCGTAGCCTTTTCCTGTGACGCGAGCGTAGCGTCCGAGATGTACATGTCCATGATGCGTTGGGCCTTGTGATTGAGTTTTGATATGCGATCGTCCCTGACCTTTAGGGCGGGTTTAATACTCTGCTTTGCGAGCACCGCGTCGAGTGTCGCGTCGATCGCATCAAATGATTTCTTTACATATCGACGGCTCCAAAAAACGCAAAAAGCCGCAGTCAATAAACCTATGACCGCGGCGATAACAACATAAATATAACCTGACATTTCCTCACTCCTTCACCCAAATGTAACCCATACCATGAACAGTCTTTAACGTGATGGGCTTTTTGGGATCCGCTTCTATCTTTGCGCGTAGTCTGCTGATGTTTACGG
>CAZUNC010000098.1:0-8603 GCA_964621475.1 uncultured Defluviitaleaceae bacterium
ACGTCAGCAGGACAGACAGTATCTTAAACACCGTTTCACCGGACTATTTCGACATATATCCGGACGGTTCGCTGAACAGCACAAAGCTCGATGCCACATTCATTTCAAACATGCACGCAAAGGGTATAGCGGTCGTGCCGTTTATCAGTAATCACTGGGACCGCGAGCTCGGCGTTAGGGCTTTGGATAATACCGAAGCGCTCACGGACCGCATAGCCGTATGTATCTACGCATACGACCTCGACGGTATAAACGTCGATATCGAAAACGTCTCGCATACGCACCGCGATGCGTATACCGAGTTTGTCAGGACCCTGCGCCGAAAGCTGCCGGACAAGATGATAACGGTCTCGGTCGCTGCAAACCCGTACGGCTGGACCTTAGGCTGGCACGGTTCGTATGACTATGCACAGTTAGCGTTATACAGCGATTATCTGATGATCATGTGTTATGACGAGCATTACATGGGCGGCTCGCCGGGCCCGATGTCCAGCGCTACTTTTACCCAAAAGACCATCGAATATGCTCTGAAGTACACCAATCCCGACAAGCTCGTTTTAGGTGTGCCGTTCTTCGGACGCTACTGGCAGGAGGGTGAGGCTGTAGGCGGTTATGGCTTAACGATACAGGATATCGAAAACCTAATCGCAAACTACAACACCACCTACAAATATCATGCCGACAAGCAATCCGCAGAGTTGTTTTTGACACTCACATCCGGCGAGGTCATGCCAAAGCTCTGGGGCGGTCGTATACTGACACCGGGCAATTACGATATCTGGTATGACGATACTACCGCATTCCGCTACAAGATGAAGATGGTGGAACAGTATGGCCTGCACGGTTCGGGCAGCTGGGCACTGGGTCAGGATACGAGCGGCATCTGGTCCGTATATGCGGAATATAAGACCACAGCCACATCACCCACACCGACACCAACCACCGCACCCACTCCTACACCGACCACCGCACCTACGGCTACTCCAGCGCCCACCACAGCGCCGACAGCCACACCGGCTCCGACTATAACACCAGAACCGACTATAACGCCTACACCAACCGAAACACCGGTTCCCACCGAAGCACCGACATGGACTCCAAAGCCTAAGCCGACAAAGAAACCGACAGGCAAACCAAGTGCCGCAATGGTTGACGATGTTATCGAGATGGGTTGGTTCACGACCTCTGAGTACAATGGCGAGCGTGCGCTCACACGTGGCGCGGCCATCAAGCTCTTGATGCGTATGGCAACCATGTTACCGGACAAAAACGACGGTGCTGCGTATTTCAACGACCTCGACGGATATGAGGATAGAAAGCTGATCGACAAGGCAGGCGCATACGGTATCCTGAAGCCTGACAAGAGCGGCAGGGCCAATCCGAACGCACCTATCACAAAGGCTGAGTTTGCAATATATGTCGACAGGTTGTTCGATCTGCCCGACACAGTCAACTTTGACAACCATATCGCAAAGGACGTTTCGAAAACCCTCGGCGGTGAAAAATACTATGCGATAACAAAATATCTCGAGCATGAGATACTCGATACGGACGATAACGGTAACTTCCATCCGAACGCCCAGATGACGATGGAGGACGCTGCGCTTATAGCATACAGGCTCATCGGCGCGGGCATAAAGTATACCCAAGTCCCAAAGATTATGATGCCGAGGTAGAACGCAACACTTATGCGATAGGTCGCAACTTTCTTATGAACTTTCATTGATTTTAGACTATGCGGATGTTATGATGATTTCGGAAAAACGGAGGTATGTACATGCTACACATTTTGCTTGCCGACGCAAACACCGACAATTTGAATAACATCCGCAATTTTATTAAAGGGTCGTTTGCCGACATCAAGGTATCGGGCGCGTTGTCCGACACAACTAAGCCGTTTATAAAGGCCATCTCAACCACAAAACCCGACCTCGTACTCGCCGATATACGCTTCTTCGGTCCCGCGGGTATAGGCGTTATAAAGGACGTACACGATTATTATCCGGATGTACGGTTTATACTCTATGGCTCCCACGCTGATAGCGACTATATGAACCTCGCCCGGGATTTCGGCGTACTGGACTTCATGTATCGCCCGATAAAACCCACGGACCTGAGTCGCTGCCTGCATGCTTCAATAACACATTTTCGGCGCGTGGAAACCGAGAGGCGCGAGGCTGAGGCCATCGAAGCGGGCTTTAGGGACATGCAGCCCGTATATCGCAACATCTTCCTGTCGAACCTACTGCTCGGCAATATAGAAAACGAGCGTGAGATAGGTTACTCGTTCTCACATTTCGGTATATCACTGGGCGAGGTCATCGGGGTGCTTGTGATCAGGGTCGATCACTTTAGGGAATATGCGCTCTCCTCAGACGAAAAGGAAAAGCAGATGCTCTCATATAAAATGGCACTCATAGCAAGCGAGAAATCCGCCTCCTACAAGTGCCATACAGCCATATCTTCATTCAATTCGGTAAATGTATTAATCTCTGGTACGCCGGATCAGATGAACCTCGAACGATTGATAAACCTCTGCGAGGGTATCAAGGATGATATCACGATGCGCGTAAAGATGCCCGTCACGATCGGCATCGGCAAAACCACCGACCGGATATCTGAGATCAGCGTGTCCTACAGGCAGGCCTTAGGTGCGTTGCGTTACCGTATCCACATGGGCTACAACTCTGTGATACCGATACATTTTGTGGAACCCGACAATGTAATCACCTATGTGTATCCTTACGAAAAGGAAAATATCCTGACATATACAGCCACAATCGGCGAATACGAGCTCTGTGAACGTCTTATAAACGAGATATTCGATTCGCTGCGGCGTTGCGGCGAGCTGCCAGAGTTTTTTATTTCAAAGCTTATAACAAACATCATTATCTCAATAAGCCGTTATCTAAGCGAGCAAAATATCACCCTGAGCGCTAAATTCACGGAGATATTCCCATCGAGGTCCGCACTCGAGCTAAAAGACATCGATGCCGCATACGCATTTTTGACGCAGAGCATCGGGCAGTTTTGCGAATACATGGTCGCATACCGCGAAGAGGTTGATCTGAAACGCCTAAACGACGCTAAGAAGTATATCTCCGAGCACTACTTCGAATCCTTCTCACTGCAGAAGATCGCATACAATGTAAAGACCACACCCGAGCTCATAAATCACCTATTTACATCAAAGGAACGCCGCACATTGTTCGAATACACAATGGATTATCGGCTCAGCGAGGCCAAACGTTTAATCCGCGAGCAGGATACACCTGACGACATCGTCGCGATAAAGGTCGGTTATGACGACGTGCGACATTTCCGCAGTGTGTTCAAGCAACACGTGGGTGTCACAACCGACGATTACCGTGCGCAGTTAGCCGCATTTGAAAAGGCTAAGTATATGTAGATATAAGGGCTTATACCAAATGCTTGATTAAAGCCTCTCTGTCTCCGGGCAGCAGGTCGATCACAGGGATCTCTATCATTGTGTATGCACCGGGCTGTTGCTTCATAGAAGCCCTCGCGCATGCCGCCATGACCTGTGCCGTGAGCGCAGGATTATTGATCTTCATATTGAATTCAAACAGCTGGTTATGCGTCTTACCAGACACGCCCTTGCGTTGCATGCAGACACCATGACCCATATCGATAAGGCCGTCCGCGTTATCCACCTTGATGACATGTGTCTCGTCATGGATGAAATACGGATCGGTCTTTATCTTTTTCTCGACCTCTTCAAAGTTTGCGCCGTCAGCCAACTGTACATAGACCATGCGCCTGTGTACGCCCGTGCCGAGCGGTATCGTCATCGAAATCGCATTCTCGACACCCTCGACGGCCCTGACCGCAACCGAGTGACCCATGCTCATGCCGGGTCCGAAGTTTGTATATGTGATACCCTTTGGTGCGCAGGCTTCCATCAACGTACGTACGACCGAGTCACTACCCGGATCCCAACCCGCCGAGATCACCGAAACCGCATTATGCTTCTTTCCGATTGCATCGAGGTTGCTGCGCAGTTCCCAGATCGATGTATGGATGTCAAAGCTGTCGACCGTGTTGATACCGCGTGCCAAAAACTCAGCTGCGGTCTGTTCAACCTGTCTCGTTGGTGTACACAACAACGCCACGTCCGCACCCGCAAAGTCGTCAATATTCTCCGACACCTTTACGCCGATAGATGAGTCCGGCCTGTTCTTTGCGCCTTTGCGCAGATAAATCCCCGCAAGCTCCATATCCGGCGCTTCATTGACCGCGTCCACCGCATACTTACCGATGTTTCCGTAACCTACCACTATTACCTTTATCATGCATTTTCCTCCTCAGATTCTTTATTGAACAACGCCTTCGAAAATTCCTCTGCGCTGAATTCACCGATATCGTCTATACCCTCACCCATGCATATATATCGCACGGGTATCTTTAGCTCGTTGCCTATAGTGATCACGATGCCACCCTTAGCGGTGCCGTCCATCTTCGTAAGCACGATGCCCGTCACATCCGCAACCTCCGAAAACAGCTTGGCCTGCTGCATCGCATTCTGACCCGCATTCGCATCGACCACAAGCAGAACCTCCTGCTTGGCCTCCGTGAACTGGGTGTCTATGATGCGGTAGATCTTTCGCAGTTCCTCCATCAGGTTCTTCTTGTTCTGTAACCTACCCGCCGTATCGCAGATCAACACATCCACGTTGCGCGCCTTTGCAGCCTGTACGGCATCATATATAACCGCAGCCGGATCCGAATTTTCCTGATGCCGTATCATCGTCACGTCATTGCGCTCGCACCAAACCTGCAGCTGGTCGATCGCCGCCGCCCTAAACGTATCCGCCGCGCCCACGAGCACCTTCTTACCTTGATCCTTGTACATCTTTGTGAGCTTGCCTATCGACGTGGTCTTACCCGCTCCGTTTACACCGATCACGAGGATCACGGTCGGCCCATGCGCGGCCAGCACGCTATCGGATGCAGCATCAGGCGACCCTTGGGCTGCGATCAAGATCTTTGTGATCTCGTCCGCGAGCAGCTCCTTCACCTTCTCGGTATCCGAAGCTTTTTCCTTTTTTACCCTTTCCTTTAAGGCCGTGATGATATCGGACGCGGTATTCGCCCCGATATCCGCCATGATCAAAACCTCTTCAAGCTCGTCGTATAACTCATCACTCACGGTAGAATAACCCGTAAACACATTCTCTATGCTCTCAACGATATTCTTTCGCGTGTTCGACAGCCCGTCCAGAAGCTTTTTGAAAAAGCCCATTACTCTCCTCCTATCCTGACTGAAACCATTTTTGATATGCCCTGCTCGTGCATGGATACGCCATACAACGTATCGGCGGCTTCCATGGTCTGTTTCCTATGTGTTATTACGATAAACTGTGTCTGGGACGACAGGTTCTTTAGAAAATGTGAAAAACGCATCGCGTTCGCATCGTCGAGCGCGGCCTCGATCTCGTCGAGCACGCAAAACGGTGACGGTTTTATACGCAGTATGCCGAACAACAGCGCGATAGCGGTTAATGCTCGCTCACCGCCGGACAGCAGCATCATGTTTTGGAGTATCTTACCGGGTGGGCGCGCAACAATCTCCACATCGGTATTAAGGATATCTTCCACGTTATTTAACCGCAGGCTGGCCGCGCCGCCACCAAACATCTCTTTAAATACCTCGTCAAAATGCTTCGAGATGATCTCAATCTGTTCCTTGAATAGTTCCTCGGTCTTTTGGGTCATATCCTCTATGATACTCAATATCTGGCGTTTCGCCTCGATTATATCCTCGCGCTGCTGCGTGAGCAAATCAAAGCGTTCCCTGACTTGCTTGTATTCCTCTATCGCGCCGACGTTGATATCGCCGAGTGCGGCTATCGCGCTTTTGATTTCCTTAAGCTTACGCGGCAACGGGATGTTCGAGGTCGCATATTCCGCGGTGTATTCCGAATGATATTCCAGTGCGCGCTGGTATGTCATGCCGTAGTCCTCCCACATCGCGTCATATAGCTTACGGCTGCCCTCAGCGATTTGCTCGCGCTGCAACTGCACACGCGTGACCTCATTACGCAAGCCCATGATACGTTCCGATATTTCACGCTCCTCGGACATCAGCTTCTCAGCCTCTGTGACCGTCTCGGCCTTCTCGGTCTCTATCCGCTCGATCCCATCGCCCATCTCGGCTAATGAATGCCGCATCCGCTCCGTCGCAGCCTCCAACCCGTTTATACCCGAGACACGCTCGCTGCGCTCGCGCTCATTTTCCGCAAGGTGTTTATCTATCAGCTCTATAGCGTTTATTATGCCACTTTGCTCGGCTTTCAGCCGCTCTATGTTCTCGTTGCTATGTTTGATGCGTTCGTTGGTCTGGCCGATGCGTATACGGATGTCCGTTACGCCCTTGGCCTTGTCGTCGCGCTCCGCACGCTCATCGTCGAGCCCGGCTCTGAACGCATCCGTTTCCTTTCGAATGCCCTCGGCCTGCTCCTCGACACGCCTGTTCTCGTCATAGAGTTGGTGGATACGTCTGTTCGCTTCCTCAATGCGCTCCATTATATCGGCATCTGTGCGTACGAGCTCGTCAATGCGGACATGGGCCTTATTCACGGCCTCCGTTGTCTGTGAGACGGTGTTGCGTTGCGCATTTACCTCTATTCGAAGATCGACGATGTCCTTTTCGGTCTCCGCACGTTTGCCACGTGCGGCCTCTATGCGCTCCTGCAACGACGTTAGTTTCGATGTTATCTGTTTATACGCGCCATCCGCTTCGTTTACGCTCTGCTCAAGCTCCGCAATCTCCCTGCGCCGCCCAAATATCCCGGCTGATTTTGACATCTTGCTGCCACCCGTTATCGCACCTCCCGGTAAAAACAACTCTCCATCGAGCGTTACGATCTTTAGGCTCTGCCTAAATTGCTTTGAGAGCTTAATACCCGCGTCCATGTCGTTTGCTACGATTACATTGCCGAGTAGATGAGAGAATATCGATTCGAATTCGGGTTTGTACGTTATCAGTGACTTTGCGACACCGCAGACCCCGGCGCTACGATCGAGCTCCGTGCGTTGTTGGGAGTTCAATTCATGCGGCCTGACCGAGCTCTTGGGTAGAAACGTCGCGCGTCCTCCGTTTATGGATTTCAGATACTCTATGGCTTCGGACGCGGCCAACTCGTCATCGGTTACGATATCCTGTATCGCAGCACCCAACGCGATCTCTATAGCCACCTCATAGGCTTTATCGACCGATATCAACGCACCCACCGTGTCCCTGATGCCCGAAAAACGCAAGCCCTCTTTATCACGTGCCGCGAGTACGGCCTTTACACTGCGGCTGTAACCCTCATGAGCGGTCTCGAGTTCGGTCAGCAGTTTCAGCCGTGAACGACTTTCATTCAAACGTTTTGCGAGCGCCTCACTTTCGTGACGGAGCTCGTCCCTCTGCTCGGTCATCGTGGCTTGTTGCGTTTGCAACATTTCCAGCTGCTTCAACGCTCCATCCAGCTCGGCTTCGGTCTCAGACAGGTTACGTTCCGCTTCTTCCATCTCGGTGTTGAGCGCTTTCATTTGTTCACGCTGTTCAGCTATATCGTCCGTGATCTGCTCCTTCTGCGCCTCGGTCTGCTCGTAGAGCGTTTCCTCTCTGACGATACGCTCCTTGATCGCCGCACCTTGTGCCACGGCCTCGCGTAAGCCCTCCTCGAGTGCTTTGAGCCTTTCCTCGCGTTCCCTTAAGCTCTGCAGATATGCATCGTAGGCCTCTTGGTTATCCTTCAGCTCTTCGTGTAACGCCTCGAGCTCGCTCTCGAATCGTTTATGCGCTTCGGTTTCCTCGTCTAAAGCGGCGCTGTTGCGTTTACTGTCGTCAAGGAGCTTGTCCTTCTCGGCTGTGAGCCTGTCCACATCGGATTTTATGCGTAGCAGACGCTCCTCCGAAACCCTGATCTGCGCGTCAGTCTTTTCTATATCCTTAAGCAGCTCCATCGAAGCCCTGTTCGCTTCCTTTAATGCCTCATCGAGCTCCGCCGAACGCTTGCGCAACGTGCCGATCCCCTCGTCCGCAAGGCGTTGATTCTCTTCCTCGTACTTAAGCTGCTCAGCGTAGGTCTCCATTACCCCGTCGAGCCCCTTAAGCTTGTCTTCTGTATCACGGCACTCGTTTACAAATATCAATATCTCCAGAGCCTTTTGCCGCTCCCGATGCTCCAGATAGGCCTTGGCCTTTTCGGACTGCACCTGCAGCGGCTCGACCTGTGTGCCGAGTTCCGTAACGATATCATCTATACGCAGCAGGTTCTGTTCCTGCTTCTCGAGCTTAGCGAGCGCCTCGTTTCGGCGAATCTTGTACTTCATGACACCGGCCGCCTCGTCAAACAGCAACCGCCTGTCCTCCGATCGTGTGCTCAGGATCTCGTCTATCCGGCCCTGCCCGATGATCGAGTAACCCTCCTTGCCGACACCTGTGTCCATGAACAGGTTATGTATATCCTTTAAACGGCATGAGGATTTATTTATCAGGTACTCGCTCTCACCGGAACGGTATAACCGCCTGGTCACACTGACCTCCGAGAACTCCGTCTGCATACGACCGTCCTCGTTGTCTATCGTGATCG
>CAZUNC010000099.1:0-8539 GCA_964621475.1 uncultured Defluviitaleaceae bacterium
AGCTGTACAGGGAGTGCGGCTCGCCGCCGGGCCTTGCGAGAAACCTAAATCTTGTAATTGCCGCCGCGGCTATCGGGTTGATTTATTTTACCCAGGTCGGAGGCACTGCGGCCGTTGGTTTTGCGACAGCGCTCGGCTCGGATGATTTTATATTCGGCCTGATCTTTGCGATACCCGTATTCGCGAGCATCACACAGTTCTTTGCGTCCTCGCTTGTAGACAAAACCGGCAAGCATAAAAAGATATTCTTGTTTGGCGGCATCATACAACGCAGTATATGGCTGATTGTGGCATGGCTCCCTTACATAATTCCAGAGGTCGCAAAGAATTCGCGGATTTGGTTCTACATAACGCTGCTGACCGCGTCGTCCATTGCGGGTACGTTCTCCAACGCGGGCTTCTACGGCTTCTTTACCGATCTCGTGCCCGAGAAGATTCGAGGGCGTTATATCTCGTTGAGATCTGTGATATGCACGGCCGTATCGATGCTGTCGGGTTTGTTGGGCGCGTGGCTGTTGGATACGCTGCCGGGCTTTGCGGGATATACGTTGCTGTTTTCTATCGCGTCGGTGTTTGGTGTCGCGGATATTGCCATGTTCTTTTGGATCGATATCCCGCCCGGTGTTCCGGTTGAACGCAAAAAGGCCGAGAAGAAGGAGCCTCTCGCATGGCTTAAGATGTTTCGTGATAACCCGAAGCTCACGAGCTTCGTTCTGTTCTGGGGGCTCTGGACGTTTGCGATGAACTTCACCGCTCCGTTCTTTTCGCGGTACGCGATCGATGTGCAGAAGCTCACATTTACACAGATCATCATGTTCGGTCAGATACCTGCGAATATTATGTCCATGCTGTTTCTGCCGTTCTGGGGGCGCATGCTTGATAAATACGGATCAAAGCCTGTGCTCTCCGTGACCTGCATGCTCACGGCTATCTTTGTATTGGTCTGGATACCGGCTGTTCCGGGTAGCATATTGTCGCTGTTTTTGTTCAATTTCTTTGGGGGCATATACTGGTGCGGCACAGATATCACCTCACAGTCCATGATGCTCTCTCATACCCCGAAGGTAGGCAAAAATACTGTCATATCGACGATATTTGTTGTGAATGCAGTGGCCTCCGCCATTGCGGTGACCTTGGGTGGTGCGCTGTTAAAATACACAAGTCCGTTGCTGAAGGATTTACATATCATTCTATTTTCAATACCTTTAGATCATTACAAGCTGCTGTTTGTGCTTGGTGTACTCATACGTTTGCTGCCGCCGCTGTTTGTGCTGCCGCATATAGAGAACGAGCGGGAATATAAGAGCATGGCGATATATGAGGCCTGCGGTACATGGATACGCAGAATCTTTATGAGCTTGCGCCGCGCGGGGAGATGAATGGAGATAAAAATGAAAAACCTGTTTACAACCGATATAAACGGCTGGGATGCATGGGGTGAAATATTTCAATCGATAGAGGCGTTTGAACCGCTTGCTATGCAGATACTCGAGAGCCACAAGCTACCGCGCGTACCACTGAGCCATCTTGCACCGGGCACGAACGGCGTGTTCCGCTCCGGTGATTATGTGGTCAAGATGTTTGCGCCGATCTCATCAGGTCTGGACACCGAGCAGGACTACATAATGGAGCTGGCAGGTATGGATCACGCCGCAAAGTGCGGTGTACGCATACCAAATATCATTGCGCGTGGTGAGATAGAGGATAAATATCTGTTTCGTTATATCGTTATGGATTTTGTGCAAGGAAACTCGTTTGCACCCGAGCATGTGTCTAAACTGACCGAAGACGAACGCTTTGAGATCGGTCGTAAGCTACGAAGTATCACGGATGCGTTGGATACGGTGCCGGAAAACAGCGCAGCGTTTAAGCGTGTGGATGTGTTTGTGCGTGAACAAACCAATCCGAGATGGAACATATTTTCGGATGCGTTTAATGCGGAACGCCTCGCGTTCATCGAGGGTATGAGCCATGAAGCACGCGTGTTTGTCCACGGGGACATAAACCAGGACAATCTTCTGCTCACACCCGAAAAGGAAATATGTCTATTGGATTTTGCGGATGCGTGCTTTGCGCCATCCGACTACGAGTTTCCGCCGGTCATATTCGATACGATGAGTTTTGATGCGGCGTTCTTGCGCGGATATGTAAGTAAGGACGGGATGAACACCGGGATATTGGCCGAGCGCTGTTTGCGTGGGGTTATGATGCATGATTTCGGAGCGGATATCATCAGGCAGTGCTTATGCGGGCCCGCATTGGCAGACAGTATAGAAGACGTGCGGGAGGCATTATTAAATAGAGTCAAATTCTAAGGGGAGGGTTAGTATGCATTTTAACTGCAGGGAGGACATCATACAGATGACCCCGAACTGGACCGGGGAGCGTTTACCGGACGGACGGCCAAAGGTCAGCGACCAAGTACTCGAGCGCATACGGCGTATCACACTCGAGGAGGCATGGGGGGGTCTGTGGGGAAAGGGTTACAAGCTCCAGTTCCAGGGTGAACTCAAGCAGACAAACCCGGGCAAAACACTCGTGGGCCGAGCGGTCACGACGGTGTTTGTACCGTTGCGCCCGGATTTGCATGAGTGGACGTTGAAGTTCGGTCATGAGGAAGAAGGCCGCAAGGGCTATTATAACCAATGGGTCATCGATAACTTGGTCGAGGACGATGTGGTGGTTGTGGACTTGTTTGACAAGGTTTACGAGGGTACATATGTAGGCGGAAACCTTTCGACAGCCGTAGCTAACCGCACAAAACGCGGAGGTCTCGTAATCTGGGGCGGAATCCGGGACATGGAACAGATCGTAAAGATCGAAAACCTGCAGGTCATGCACAGGGGCTGCGACCCGACCGGCATAGGTAATGTCACGATGACGGGCATAAATATCCCGTGCCGCATAGGTAATGCGACCTGTATGCCCGGTGATGTCGTTATCGGTACCATATCGGGCGTATTGTTCATCCCGCCGCATTTAGCTGAGGAGGTCGTTACCTCTGCCGAAAAATCCCATATTCGCGACGTGTTCGGATTTAGACGCCTCAAGGAGGGTATCTATTCGACCGCGCAGATCGACACGGGCTGGACATATCCGATGATGCAGGACTTTGTGGAATGGTTCGCAACAGACCCCGCAACCGAAGAATACCGTTTCCTGACATGGGAAAAGGAACTCGAAGAGGCTAAAGACAGGGACGGCAATTCGGCTGAGGTCAGGTTGTCGTAAAAGGTTTAGTCTGTCGTAAACATACAAAAGGAGGAAAAGGTATGACAAGGCACAGTAAGAGATTATTTGCATTAATTTTGGCTGTAGTAATGACACTGTCACTGTCCGTTAATGCGTTCGCGGGCAAGGAGCTCGCGCCTAAGGACGGTAAATATGTTGCGATACTCCACACGAACGACGTGCATGGGCGTTATGTAGAGGGTAAGGACATTATTGGTATACCAACAATAGCGGCTGCAAAGAAGGAGATGCCTAATTCGCTGCTTGTAGATGCGGGCGACGCATTACACGGGCTGCCGTTCGCGACGCTGTCAAAGGGTTCCGATGTAGTCAAGCTGATGAATTCAGCCGGTTATGATGTGATGACACCGGGTAATCACGACTTTAACTATGGTTACGAGCAGCTGTTAAACCTGTCCAAGGAAGCAACATTCGCGATGCTCGCGAATAACGTCAGCAAGGACGGCAAGACAATTCTGCCCGCTACGGCTGTAAAGGAAGTAGACGGGATCAAGGTCGGTTTCTTCGGTGTTGCGACACCCGAGACTGCGTACAAGACGAACCCTAAGGGTATCGAGGGCATAACCTTTGATGATATCGTAACGGCTTCTAAGGCGAGTGTAGCGGAGCTGCAGGAGCAGAAGGCCGATGTGATCATAGCGATTGCGCATCTGGGCGTAGACAAGTCCAGCACGGATACGAGCTATAAGCTCGCTAAAGAGGTGCCGGGCATAGACGTGATTATAGACGGTCACAGCCATACTCTGTTCCCGGAGGGCGGCGAGACAGTCAATGATGTATTGATAACGAGCGTGGGTTCATACGAACAGGCGTTGGGTTATGTGATCATCACGTTTGACAAGGACAATAAGCTTGAGACCAAGTATGCGCATATCGAGAATGCCGAGACGGTTACTCAGGAAGTAAAACCGGATGCGGATGTTGCGAAGATGGTTGAGAGCATAACGGCGGATCAGGACAAAAAGCTGAATGTAGAGGTAGGTTCCGTAAACGAGACCCTGAGTTCTGCGAGGGAACCGGGCGTACGCACACAGGAGATGGCACTCGGTAACCTCGTAGCGGATGCGACGTTGGATGCTACAGCCGCAGATATCGCGCTGTTAAACGGCGGCGGTCTGCGTGCGGACCTCAATGCCGGTACGATCACAAAAAAGGATGTAGTAGCCTGTTTACCGTTCGGCAATTATATCGTAACGAAATATGTCACACCGAAGCAGCTCAAGTCCCTGATGGAAAACGGCGTAAGCAAGATACCCGGTGCTGACGGCAGATTCCCGCAAATCGGCGGCTTTTCGTTCGTATATGACCCGAGCTTACCGGCAGGCGAGCGCGTGACAGAGATCACAGTAAAGGGCGAAAAGATTGACTTCAATGACGAAACAACAAAGCTCCTGCTCGCGACGAACGACTTTATCGCGGTGGGCGGCGACGAATACACGGCACTGAAGGATATAAAGACCGAGAACGAATTCCAGGCTATGGAGGAAATGCTCGCGTCTTACCTCGCAAAGGGTCTCGGCAAGGACGCTAAGGTTGAGGGAAGGATCGTAGCGATAGAAGCAGCGGCTCCGGCGGCAGAGCCTAAAACGGAAACGCCTGAGACCACAAAGGAAGAAACGGTAGTCGAGCCAGCGAAGGAAGTTGAACCGGTAGCGACAGAACCGGTAGCGACAGCAGAACCCACCCCTGTAGCACCTGTGGCAGTTGCAGCTCCAGTGGCTAACGCATCGGTGGTATTCGTAAACGACAAGACCGTAGAGGTCACGAACTGCTATGTGGTCAACGTGCGTCAGAACGGCTCGCCTGAGGAAAATATCATCGGCCACCTGAAGGCCGGAGAGACCGCAACAGTCAGCGGCTACAAAGCCGGTTGGGTATTTGTAGCCTACGGCGACAAGAACGGCTGGGTATATGAGGAGTATCTGGCTGTAGAATAAGGCATGCAAAGTTTAGTCATAATTCCTGTTCTGTTAGGCCTGATTCGTGTTACCAAGCTGTGGGAGCTTGTGAGAATATGAATACGGTACACAATGTATATGTTTTGATTTGATAATGAAAAGAGGATTATGTATGAAGGATTTGTCGACGGTTTTTATTAACCGCTTAGAGGGCTGCGCGACACTACAAGACATCGATATTCTATTTGCGAGTGAGCACATTGACGGATTAGAAGATCGCGCACAAATTCTTATGGATTATATGGGTGTCATAGGAACAGATTCCCTTGGCAACATAACACCGGAAGAAGAATATGGCGTTTCTAAAGAAGTTTTCCTGCGCGGCGACTGGAGGTTTATAAACGGTAAGCTAGGCTTGCGAAGGGAGGAGAACCTTTTGCATGCCTAATGAAGCCGAACAGCTCGCATACAGAGTTAATGAGTTGATTGAGAAGAATGGATATTTAGATCATGCCGCCAGAGCTACTGAAGAGTTGATTTCATCTCGCATTAAAGATGCTCTCTATATGATAAAAGAGAAACAAGATAATGGTGAGGAAATTTCGGAATACGAGCACGAGCGCTTAGATTCGACGCTAAAGTACTTTTTTAGGATATATAAGTACGAGACTGACGTGCTAAAAGCCGGAAAATCAAGAGTCTATTACTTCTTAAACGGAACCAATATCTCATATTCTTCTTATAGTAAATTGTTGGAGAAGGAGTTTTCCATTGCTCACGAATTAGGTCACTCACTGATGCATGTTGATTGGGAGTGTACTTCGAATAAAAGATTGGTAGGCTATCATGAATTCGATTCAGTAAAGGAAACAGAGGCCTGTGAGTTTGCTAAACTAATATTATGCAAACGGCGAGCTCAATACCAGGATCCGCAATTTATTAGTGAGCATATCTTCTATGACGAAGAACTCGAAAATCTGATGAAAAAAAGCACTTAGTAACAAAAAAAGATAAGCCAGATATAATGGCTTATCTTTTTTGTTATGATACGTAAGAATCCTTATGAGTAGGCATGTATGAACGATTCAACAATGTCTCTATTGCCAAATTGTAGTCCTCTTCTTCACTAATGTCTCCGCAGCTTGATACATCGATAACTCCCATATAATTAAACAAATGAAGTGTTTTTTCTTTAATACTCATGATAGAATGATGTTGATCGAAATAGATTTCAACGTCCTTTTTACTGGTGCATTTATCTAATTCCATAGTGTTACCGCCTTTGTGAATAGAATTGTCTCACATATTCTATTCACATGCTAAAAGATTTATACCCACTCCACGGCACACACCGCATCCACCCCGCAATGTGCATCCATCTCTTTTATCATTCCATTTTCATATGCAAACATATCGAGAGTACCGGATTTTTGATTGGCGCAGAGTATAAACCGACCGTCCGGCGTGAACGCGAAGTCTCTCGGGAAGTCCCCGCCGCATGGGACGGCATATGCAAAGCGAGGAATTGTGACAGGCCCGCCCGGAATGTTAAACACCGCCAACGTGTTCTCTCCCCTGTTGCTTGCAACGATCTTGCCGTCCGGGCTCATGCGTATCGCTGCGCAGTAGCTCTTTTCCGCACCGCTTGTAAACGCAGGCTCGCTCAGTGTGGACTGGCTCTTGAGATAAACGGGCACGCCTGTTTCATCAAACCTGCAGTACGCGACCTCGCTTGAGAGCTCACAGACCGTATAGAAGTAGTCCCCTCTTCCCTGCGCCGTATCAAACACCGTATGCCTCGGGCCGCTGCCCGAAGGCATTTTTACTATGTGCTTTAGCTCTCCTACACCCGAAGTGCTGTCAAAGTCGTAGAACACGACCCGATCCAAGCCGAGATCTGTGATGACGAGATACTTGCCGTCCGGTGAAAAGATTGCTTGATGTACATGCGAAACCCGCTCCGGATCACCTTGATCCTTTTGAACGAGTCGTGCGACGCAGGGGGTCAAGCTGAAGCCCTCACCGATCCCAAACACAGATGCGAAGCCGCCGCCGTAGTTAGAGAGTATCGCAAAACGGTGATCCGTGTCGCATATGACATGGCACGGCGATCCGCCATCCGTAAACTGCTCACTGATAAAGCGCAGGCTCAGGTCCTCCATTACATCGTAGGAGCGTATTGCGCCGCCCACATGACCCTTGTATTCTCCGGCTTCGATTGCAGCAAGCAGAAAACGGTGCTCAATGCCTTCGCTGTCTGTAAGCGGTGGAGTCAAATACAGATAAGACGGACACACACATTCGTCTACCAATCTGACAGAGAGCGTTGCAGTCAGATTATCCAAATTCCCGTCTCCATACCCTTCTCCTCCTATTTCGATATTACACAAATATATCCCTTTGCTGACCTTGTTTGAAAATATGCCTATATATGCATTGTATTGCATATAAAAACCCCCTTTTGCCAATGTCAATGTTAAATTTGTACTGAGTATAGCATGTTGAACCGAACCTTTCCATACACTGTTGACAATGCATTGCGGCGGGTATATTATCGTCCGAAGTAATAATCCAAAAGGAGGCGATTATGGACCATAGATATGATCTGTTGATAAAAAACGGGCATGTAATCGATCCGGCTAATGCCATAGACGGGCGGTTTGATGTGGCCGTAAAGGACGGGAGGATAGCGGCTGTCGAAGTGGATATCGCGGGGGATAAGGCTGAAAAGGTCGTGGATGTAAACGGTGAATACGTGATCCCGGGCATCATCGATATACATACCCATCTGTACCCGCTGCTGCCACGCGACGCTAACTGCCTCGCGGCGGTGGACGCGGACGCGCATCTGCTTAAAGCGGGCGTAACAACGACCGTGGATGCGGGCACGACTGGCTGGCGCGATTTCCTGTACTTCAAACAGAATGTCATCGATAAAACCGCCGTCAAGATACTGGCATTTATAAACATCGCGGCCTGCGGCATGGTAGATATGCGCTCGGAGCAAACCTACGCGGATATGCAGCCCGAGGTTGCGGCTGCGGTAGCAAAGGCCTATCCGGACACGATCGTGGGTATCAAAGCCGCGCATTATTGGGGAGGGCCAAAGCCGTTTGACGATCTGCACCCGGCCTGGGCATCGGTGGATAAGACCATAGAGGCCGCAGAACTTGCTGGGCTGCCCGCTATGATCGACTTCCAACCCAATAAGCCGCAGTCGCCATATGCGGACCTCGTCACAAAGAAGATGCGCAAGGGGGATATACATACCCATGTATTCGCGCAGCAGTTCCCTATCGTGGACGAAAACGGCAAAGTGCTCAAGCATATGCACGAGGCGCGTGAACGCGGCGTGTATTTCGATCTCGGGCATGGCGCGGGCAGCTTCT
>CAZUNC010000100.1:0-8528 GCA_964621475.1 uncultured Defluviitaleaceae bacterium
TTTATAAGGCTTTACCTGTGTTTTCTGATTAGACTTACTACGAACTCAAGGTGCGCGGAGATGTGGAGCCGCTCCGCGAGTTCGTCCTGTTTGTATCCGACTTCCTTACGCAGCAGCGCAACCTGCCTGCCGAATTGCTTTTCGTCCATATATTCAAACCTCCGTTTTCATCATTATTGTCCGTTGCGATCGCAGATGAATAATACCAAGTTTTTTATGTAAATGTAATATGGTCTTTATTTATATTACACGATGTATCACTCAACCATTGGTTAAGCAGTGCAAATATTGTTGATTTATTCATGGAAATAATTTATATTGTTTGTGAGGCGCAAGCGTGACATCACTAATTGAGGAGAGGTCAAAATGAAGAGTATCCGAACGAAAATCATCGCAATAGTATGCTTAGTAACCATTGTATCCATGGCAGTAGTAGGTGGTGTTGTTGCATCACTGATGTACACAAGCTCGATCTCCACTTTGAAATTGACAATGTCTGAAACAGCATTTACCGCTGCAGGGTATATTCAACAATCCCTAAACAACTATAAAACCCTGCTAAACGAAATATCGTTGCTCACAAGGCTGACATCGGCTGACTTAACGAACGAGCAAAAAGGGGAAATACTGAAACAAAAGGGAGAGTATTACAATTTTGTAACCGCTGGTTATGTTACATTGGACGGTATATCGTATCCTCAAAATGTAGACCTGTCCGGAACTGAATATTTTGTAGCCGCTAAGAATGGCAATACCTTTATATCGGAGCCTTTTGTGAGTGATGTGTTAAACAAAATGGTAATAGTAATGGCCAAACCTGTTATGAAGGATAATGCTGTAAACGGGGTCATCTACTTTACTGTAGAGGCCGGGTTCTTATCGAAGATAACCAATTCGATAGCCGTTGGTAAAACCGGAGGCTCATATATAATCGACTCGAAGGGATACACGATATCCCATAAGAACGAGCAGCTGGTGCTTGACAGAGACAATACCATCGAAAGCGCTAAAGCGGATAAAAGACTTGCTGCCCTTGCTGCATTGGAAGTAAAAATGATAAACGGTGAATCCGGGTTTGGCATGTATTCATACAACGGTGTTGAGAAGATGCTTGCTTACGCTCCGATACCGGACAGCAACGGTTGGTCTGTAGCTATAAATGCGGAAACAAATGAGTTCCTGCGTGATACATATAACGCTATCCTCATCACGTTCGCGTTGGTAATACTGGCTTTAATCATTAGTGTGATCGCGGCTTTTTCCTTAGGCAACTCGATTGTAAAGCCCGTTAAGGAGATATCGGGTGTCGCTATGCAGATTGCGGGCGGCAACCTGAATGTCAACCTACAGGTTAAGGGTAAAGATGAGATAAGCATATTAGCCAAGGCGTTTATTACACTGCGGGACACCATTCTATCGTTGACGGATAAAATAAATCTGATGTCGGATCAGCTTGATAGGGGTGACATCGATGCGCGAATAGACAGTGAATTGTTTGAAGGGGAATATAGAAGGGTTACGGATTCGATAAACCTGATGGTCAATACCATTTATATCGATGTGCAGGATATGATAAAGGCATATGGCGAGGTTGGAGCAGGTAATTTTAACGCGCAGCTCAGACAGATGCCCGGTAAGAAAGCATTGTACAATGAAAGATTTATTGAACTAAACAAGAATGTCACCTCCGTGAGCCGTGACATTGCATATCTTATCAATTCCGCTGCCGAAGGCCGCCTCGATGCAAGGGTGGATGCCTCGAGCTATAAAGGTGATTGGTATCAGCTGACCTCAGGCCTGAACAGCTTATTGGAATCCATAGCAGGTCCTGTAAATGAGGCGAACAGCATATTGTCGCGCGTTGCAAACGGTGATTTCGATGTCAGCGTGAATAAAAACCATAAGGGTATATTTGCTACGATGATGCTCTCCTTTGATAAGATGATTAGTGCCACCGGCTCTTATATCGACGAAATAAACAAGGTGCTGTCTACCCTCGGTGACGGAGATCTGAGGGTTCAGATAACGAGGGAATATGCGGGTCAGTACAATTCCATAAAGGAATCGATAAACCGTATCTCCTCATCGTTAAAGGAAACCATTGATGATATCCGGGTATCGGCGGACAATGTACTGTTGGGCGCAAGGCAGATATCCGAGTCCTCTATGACGCTCGCCGCAGGTGCGAGTATGCAGGCCGAGTCTATAGATAATCTGACATCGTCTGTTGATACAATCAACCAAAAGACATCGAAAAACACACATGAAGCACAGGCTGCGAATGAACTGTCGCAAAAATCCATTGATCGTGCGCAGCGCGGCAGCAAAGAGATGTCCGAAATGCTAAATGCCATGGAAGGTATAATGACTGCAACAGGAAACATATCAAAGATTATAAAGGTAATCGATGAAATCGCGTTCCAGACCAGTCTGCTCGCGCTGAACGCGTCCGTTGAGGCCGCGCGTGCAGGCGAGCATGGTAAGGGTTTTGCTGTTGTAGCCGAGGAGGTCCGCGCATTGTCCGGGCGCAGCTCGCAGGCGGCTCAGGATACCGTGGCGCTGATAGAGGATGTCATCGCAAAGGTCAACAGCGGATCCGATATGGCAAAGCATATGTCTGGGTCGTTACAAAAGATCGTCAGGGATGTCGATGCGATATCACAGTCGATCGGGTCCATATATTCGGATACAAAGGATCAATCGGAGGGTATTACGCAGGTAACGACCGGCATAAACCAAATTGCCGAGGTAATACAAAGAAATTCGTCTACATCCGAAGAGGCTGCGGCAGCCGCACAGGAACTGAACAGCCAGTCAGAGGTACTCACAAAGATGGTCTCTCGGTTTATTATTTAAACGGAATACCACTGAGCCTGCGCGCGGTACATCCGCGCGTAGAGCCCGTTTCGGGACATGAGTTCTTTATGGGAGCCGTCCTCAACGATACACCCGCCGTCGAATACGAGTATACGGTCCACTACAGCCGTGATGCCCAGTCGGTGCGAGATCAATATAGTGGTTTTTTCGCCTGTAAGCTCTGTGAAGTTACGATACAGCTGCGCCTCCGCTACGGGATCGAGCGCGGCTGTGGGTTCGTCGAGTATCATGATGCGTGCGTCGTTGCGATAAGCCGCACGTGCGATAGAGATCTTTTGCCACTGGCCTCCGGAGAGGTCGTTGGCCTTACTTGAAAACGATCCCACGAGCTCGTCGAGGCCGTTTGGCTGTTCGTTCACAACATCGTCCGCGTTTATGCGTCGCAGCAACTCCATGATCTCATCATCCGAGGCATTGCGATTCTTTGCTGAGACGCAGATATTGTCGCGCAGATCGGCTTCATAACGTGCGAAGTCTTGAAACACCGCCGATATCGATGCGCGTACGGATGAAGGATCCTCTTTGATATCCGTGCCGCCCACGTTGATGCGACCGTGCTGTGGATCGAACATACCACACAGCAGACTAACGAATGTGGATTTCCCGCTACCGTTTTCACCGACTACGGCGATTTTTTCACCGTCTTTTATACGGACATTAATATCCTTGAGCACATCGATCTCCGTATTCGGATACGCAAACGTGACATGCTCGAAAGTGATATCACCGGAACAGGGGGAGTATACAGCAGTACCTATGGGCACGGCGCTCGGTTGTGTAGCCTCGCGCTCGAGGCTGTCGAGGTAAAAGAACTCCTTCATATACGGCACGTTTTGAGCCGTTACCATAATATTGACGAGCATATCGCCCGCCACGGACTGGAGCTGACCAGACAGCGTAAACACGAGTGTGAATACGCCCAATCCGATGGCGGGATTTTTATATATTTCGGCAGCCGCGATAAGCAATATCCCCATATACACAACACTGCGAAAGAAATCCGCAGCGGTATTGAACCTCACATGCTTGGACATCACGGCGTTCTTTTTGCCGATATACTCATCCGCGATCGCACGCCATCGCGCTTTCAGATAATCAAACAGTGCGAAGTGGCGGATCTCCTGTAGGCTCGAGAGCGATTGGCTGCCTTCGCCACCCGCTATAACATGGAAATAATGTATCGCGAGCGAGCCTTCCTCCATCCATTTGGCCCTAAAGCGAAAGGTTTCGTCCTGCTGATAATAAGACATCAACGCAGCCGGTATGCTCGTAACGAATAGGATGATCACGATAAACGGGTTCACCTGCCATAACGTAAGGGACGTGACCGTAAAGCCGATCAAAAGCTGCAGTGTGGTGAAGATATCTCGGATACATTTGCATAACTGGTAACCTGCGAATTCTTCGGTGAATGCGATACGCTTCTGGAAATTGTCATAGTTTTCGATGTATTTGTATCGGACCTCGCATTTGTGGCGCATTATCGTACGCTTGATATAACGCTGTATGTTAATAAGATCGAGCTTAGCTTCGTATCCGCTCAGGTTGTTTAAGATAAGCTGCACGACATAAATCAGCACCAGCGCGGCAAATATCCTAAATACCGCGTCGACATCCCAATCGGAGCTTGTGCTTGAGAGGCCCTGCAATTTATCCGTAAGTATCCTGAGTAGCTGCGCGAGCAAGACGGGTAGCAACATAGTGCCGAAGCCTAATACCCCGGCTATCATAGAGAAAGTACCCTTGACCCTTACACTGATCTTGAGCGCATTAAATATAACCCTCAGATTATTCATATACTCACCGCCTTTATATCCGTCTCTTCAGCGTCTTCGGTATTCGTTGCGCTGTCTGTATCGTACCACTGAGCCTGCTCGCGGAAGAAACGTGCGTATATCCCGCCACGAGCCATGAGCTCGTCATGTGTACCCGTTTCTACGAGCCTACCCGCGTCTAAGACCATGATCCTGTCCGCGAGCCGCGCAAAACCCACCCTGTGACTGATCAATATCGCGGTGCGACCCTCGATCTTTTCACGTATAGCGTGAAACTGATTCATCTCCGCGATCGGATCGAGAGCCGCAGCGGGCTCGTCAAATATCAATATCTCTTTGTCGCTCATATGCGCGCGAGAGACCGCGACACGCTGCTTCTCACCGCCAGAGAGCATCGCACCGTCCTTTATCACACTGCGTAATAGCCATTGCTCAAGCCCCTTTGGAAACTTTTTCGGTAGCTTATCAGCGCCACCTTTTTGCATTGCGAGCTTTATCCTGTCTGGATTACCAAGGCTCTTCAAATCCCCAAATCCAACGTTTTCACGCAGTGTCGCATGAAAGATATGAAAGTTTTGAAAAAACATGCCCACTCGCTTGATAATCGCACCACGTGTGCGCTCCGTGTACGGCTGTCCGTAAAATTCAAGCGAGCCCTTGTTCGGCGCGAACAAGCCGATCAACAGCTTTACGAGTGTGGTCTTGCCGCTGCCGTTTACACCAACTAACGCGATCGTCTCACCCTTTTTTATCTCAAAGCTCAAGTCATGTAATACATCGTTCTCGTCGTCATACGAGAAACACAGAGAAGTCGCGCGAAATACCGTAGCGCCGTCGGCGGCACTAAAGCCCTCTTGCCAGTCGTGTGCATTTTTAGGAACAGAGCCTATAAACTTTCTCTGTATCGAAAGGAAATAGAGCCCTCTGTCAGCCTCTTGAAAGCTCGTGGATAGTATCTGTGCGACATCGCTGATGCTTTGACCCATCGCGTAGAGCATCAGAAATACATCGACACCCATATGCCCCTTTGTGACCTCCAAGATCGCATATAACATCACAGCGGCGATAAACGCATAAAACCCCACACCGCTGATTAATTCCACAATCTGCCTATTGCGTGCATATCTATTGTCGATTTGCACGGCTTTTTCATATGCGCTGTCCCATTTCTCAAGCATTTCGTTCCCGATATCGTATATGCGTATCTCCTTTGCGACACCGGGTGAGAGTGCAGCGTTTTGATAATACTCTGACAAGCGCGTGGCCTCTCCGTATGGCCTGCCGTCCCAGCGCAGTTTATCCGCCGCGACGATATTTAGCATTAACACGGCGAGCACATAACACGCGGAGACTGCAAAGATGATCGTTGAGGTTTGCGCGGCGACAACGAGTAGCGATACCGCACCCGCGAGTTTTGTTATAAACAGACATCCTGAACTCATAAAATCTGCGAGCGAGCCGCATCGGTTCATCGATGCCCAATACTCGTCGCGATATCTCTTATCCATCAGGGTCTTTATCTCTATTCGAGAGATGATGTCCATGAAATGCTCCTCTAGGCCGAAGTAGTACGCGTCATACATCACGAAGTATAAAAAGTTGCCGTTGATACGCTTGGATATGCCGACGGCGGTCAATACGATACCGAGGGATATGATCGATGGCACGATATCTTTAAATTGCCCACTGCCGCTCAGTAAAAAAGCAGACAGTATATGTACGGCCTGTTTGTTAAAATACAACGCGACGGCAGGTAATAGCGCGAGTAATACCCCGGCTGTACTCCAGAGTATCGCGATACCCGCGTCTATCTTCAATGCGAGCCGGACTGACCAGATAATAGTTAAAAAATCCTCCTTGAGCTTCTTCATTGCTTCCTCCTTTATAGGTCACTCGTTTTCATAGAGCGTGTGCAAACGCTCGATCACGCCGGCTTTACGCTGTCTGCTAATAGGTATACGCTCCCCCGTGACTAATACCAGATCATTCTGCTCGAGCCTCTCGAAGAATAACAGGTTCACGATAAACCCCGCGTGACAGCGTATGAAATACGGCTCAAATAGCCTCTGTTCATGCTCTTTCATGCGTTTATAGCTCGTGATCGCATTTGTTTCCGTAAAAACACTTGTATTGCGACCGACCGTTTCTATATAGCGGATAGACTTTACATATATCTTGTATAGACCCTCCGCGTTTGTCTCGATAAAGAACCGATGCTGACCCTTACGCATCTTGGCCTGTTCGACCTCGCGTAGGAAGCGTGTGTATTTGAGCGGTTTTATCAGGTAGTTGTCCGCTCGTACCTCGTAAGCCTCGAGCACATGCGAGAGTATCGTGGTCAGAAATACAATCCCTACATTAGGATCTACATCACGGATGCGACGTGCGGTCTCGATACCGTTGAGTTTCGGAAACGGTATCTCCAAAAATATCAAATCCATCTCAAACGGGTAATGCCGCAGCAGCTTTTCGCCGGAGTCATATGACAGCACCTGTATACCGATGCCCGTCTCGTCACGGTAACACTTTATGTAGTTTGAAAGCATAACGCGTACGGCTGTATCGCCGTCGCATATGCCGATCACAAGCATATGACCACCTCCCCAAAAGCAATGTCTTAATAATAATCTATAGAAACGTGAAAAGCTATGCGCGGCAGATAATTGGTATACGGGACTGCGTAAATGGCAACGCGTTTCACGGATACCGTTCATGCATCAATAACTACCGTTCGTGCTAAATTTATCTATCCTTAGACGGAGTTGGTATAATGCTTCTTAGAAATCAAGGGGTAATGTCTGTGGTGTCTCCTATATTTGGAATATCTGCCGAAGATAGGGCGCTTGAGAGCATAAAAAAAGCCGATCTCGGGGACCGGTTTATAACTATGCCAAACGGGCTGGAAACACATCTGTATAATGACTTCGAGGATGACGGTCTGGAGATTTCCGGCGGTGAAGCGCGAAAAATTGCGATAGCAGGCGCATTATTATGAGGCGGAAGGAACGGTTTGAGCAAACTAGGCGAAAGTTCTCTTGACTTTTTTATTCTTTTACCTTTTTTATGAGAGAGGGCATGTAACCTTTTAGCCGTTTGAATGCGCGGGAAAAGCTTTTGACATTGCTAAACCCAACTTGATATAGGCGTGACAAATGTGCATCGGAATATCCAAATGCCTTTGCAACATCGCGCACGAGTAGATACTCGGCAAAATTGTCCTCGATATAGCGGCAGATGCTGTATATAATGACGTGCTACTTTTTTGCAGATAGCTGATGAATTCAAGCAATGAACCCATCAACATCATCTGGCTCCCAAAATCGTTAGACAAGCATAATATTTGAGCAGCTTACGGTTGTCGGTTTTGATAGCAAATGCTTCGGATGTAAACATCGCAACGAGCAACTCGCATTGCAACGCAACGGAGATAGTCTCATACCAGTCATGCCAATGGCTGTCAACGAAAACCGACGGTTTGTCAGCTTTTTGAGTGAAGGCAGTGATGGGTAAGCCATGATAGTGCAAAAAAGCCTCCTGCCTATAAAACCTCATTATTAATACCATTCATATCTATGAAAGGCACAACGAACCATGAAAAACAGGTGCCTTTTTGTTAATATAAGCCCTTTTCCATATGGGTCGTGCCAATCCTCAGAAAGTTATGTTTTAAACTTATCACCACTTGAATAAATTATAACGCTTGTACAGAGAATAACAAATTTTGTATGATATTTGCTCAGAATTGTTATTGTTGCAATGTCAAAATTTGATATAATGAGACAGTAAACAGGTGCACAAGCAACTGCCGAAGCTTCGGGATAGTGATTAAAAAAGCCATGGACGACGCACGGCGTATGCGTGAGAAATATGGCTTTG
>CAZUNC010000101.1:0-8491 GCA_964621475.1 uncultured Defluviitaleaceae bacterium
CGGCTCTATCTTGGACTGTGTGATCGTGCCTGCCAAGAGCTGAACCTCACTGATATGCACAAAAATCTGCTTACCGCCTGTAAAGGGCTCTACGCCGACCATTTCCAACAGATCCACACCGGGCATATGCATCGCACCGTCAAAACTCTTGAAATCGTTCGCAAGGCCGAATAGCTTACTACTGTCGTGATATGACAACCAGTAAGCTTCCACGGCCATTTGAGAATCGAATACAGGTAATGCCGTAACAAAGAGCTTCATAAGCATCTCTCCCTACGCATCCTTTGGATGTCCTTTATCTTTACGCCTTAACCCAGTTGTCTTTTAGCCGAATCCACAAGTTTCGTAAACGAAGCGCTGTCGTTGACAGCCATTTCAGCGAGCATCTTTCTATTGATGTTGATGCCCGCGAGCTTAAGACCGTTCATGAGCTTGCTGTAGGAGATATCATTGTTGCGAGCGGCAGCGTTGATACGTGTGATCCAGAGCCTGCGGTATTCCCTCTTTGTCTGCTTACGACCGGCAAATGCGTGAGCCATGGCCCTCATGACCGATTGCTTAGCTACGCGGTATTGCTTGCTGCGTGAGCCCCAATATCCCTTTGCGAGCTTTAATATCTTCTTATGTCTTTTTCTCGCGTTTATAGCACCTTTTATCCTTGCCATAAAATATTCCTCCTGTCTTATGCGTAGGCTGTTGCAAAAATCTTAAGCGTAGGGCATCATGCGACGTACTGATGCCTGATTCGTCTTGTCAACGATACCGGCCTTGCGCAGTCCCATTTTGCGCTTCGGGCTCTTGTGACCCAATATATGCACCTTATTTGCTCTCGGATGTTTGAATTTACCGCTTGCGGTTATCTTAAAACGCTTTGTAGCGGCTTTCTTTGTCTTTACTTTAGGCATGATTAATCCTCCTTGGTCGGTTGTCAAATCTTCGGAGTCAAGAACATCGCCATAGACTTTGTCTCCATACGCGGCGGCTTTTCGACGATACCGTGCTCCGATACCTGCTGAGCAAAATCATGCATGATACCGTATGCGATATCCGTATGACCTAACTCTCTGCCGCGGAAACGTATCGTGATCTTGACCTTGTCTCCGCTCTTAAGAAATTCAATAGCTTTATTTACCTTCACATTAATGTCGTGAGTGTCAATATTGGGCGATAGGCGCAATTCCTTTATGTCGATCGTCTTCTGCTTCTTACGCGCTTCCTTGTCCTTCTTCGCCTGGTCAAACTTAAATTTCGAATAATCCATGACCTTACATACAGGCGGCTTCGCCGTCGGCGAAATCTTGACTAAGTCCATGCGTTTGTCGTCTGCAATCTTCATAGCGTCTCGGCTGGACATAACGCCGAGCTGCGCGCCATCTGCGTCAATAAGGCGGACTTCCTTGTCCCTGATCTCGTCATTGATCATTAATTCGGTAATAAATGAACACCTCCATTTTGTGTACATGTAGTTTTAAAATAAAAAAGAGAGCAAGCATGGGCTCACTCTCAGTGGGTTATTCGTTTGATATCGGGATATGAGCGGCCTCAAAATATATGCGTAGTATGCGCAATAAAGACGCAATGACTTGGCCCGAACATAAATCCGTTTAGAAAAACCTATTGACCCTACGTCGCACGTGACCCGGGTGAGAATGAGATTCTGCTTTGATGGAAGCATTCTAACACATGTTGTTGGATGGAGTCAAATAAATCGGCTGACAAACTTCGCAAAATTTATGTTGTGCAAAAAGACATCTTGTATTTACATTTCATAATAAGAGTGTTAACATTGTGCATATGAAACAAATATATGCATTGTGAGGATGGTGATGTGGAGTGAACATTAATAAAAAATTATCCGTTTACCGAAGAGCTTTCGTTAAGAGTATCCCGTACTATATCCTGCTGCTTTTACCTATCACGTATCTGATTATCTTTAAGTATGTGCCCATGTATGGTGTACAGATCGCGTTTCGTGATTTTAAAACACGATTGGGTTTCTATGGCAGCCCATGGGTCGGCCTCAAGCATTTCAGAACCTTTTTTAACGCACCGTCGTTTTGGCAGATTATCGGTAATACACTAACCCTGAGCCTATATTCGTTATTAATGAGCTTCCCACTCGCGGTGGTTCTGGCTATAGCGCTCAATGAAGGTAAGCGTAAGTTCTTCAAAAAAAACATTCAAATGATTACATATATGCCGTATTTCATATCGACAGTTGTTCTGGTTGCAATGGTCACACAGTTTTTTGACCTCCAGGTCGGTATTGTGAATGTATTCTTGGCGGGCTTTGGTATCCAACGCCAATCATATACGAGCATAGCATCTTATTTCCCTCACCTCTATGTCTGGTCAGGTGTCTGGCAGACCACCGGATATTCTGCGGTTATATATTTGGCAGCACTATCCGGAATCAATACGGAGCTCTACGATGCAGCGATGGTCGACGGAGCTAACAAGTTTCGCCGAGTGATAAATGTTGATCTGCCGGGTATCATGCCTACGATCATCACATTACTTATATTAAACGCTGGGGCTATCTTAAATGTCGGCTTCGAAAAGGCGTATCTGATGCAAAACGGTACGAATATCCGCGTCTCCGAGATTATCTCCACCTATGTATATAAAATGGGCTTGCAAAATATGAACTATAGTTTTTCCGCAGCTGTTGGCCTGTTTAACTCGATTGTGAGCCTGATATTGCTGACGATATGCAACTTCGCATCGTCTCGGCTATCAGAAACATCATTATGGTAGGGGGTGCTTAGATTGACTAAACGCATGAGTTGGGACGATAGGATATTTACGTTTATTATCTATAGCCTGCTGATCATTGCCGGCCTTGTTGTTGCGTATCCGATTATTTACGTTGTGAGCGCATCGTTTTCGTCGACCCCTGCAGTCATGTCTGGTAAGGTGTTTTTGTGGCCCGTGGAACCCACCCTATACGCTTATAAGGCTGCGTTTCGTAATAACCTGATATTGATCGGCTACAAAAATTCTTTCATTTATACAGTGATCGGAACTGCTGTAAATCTGTGTATGTGCATACTTTGTGCGTACCCGTTATCACGTAAGCAGCTGTTCGGACGTAATATCATCTCGTGGATATTGGTCTTTACTATGTTCTTTTCGGGTGGACTGATCCCGACGTATCTGGTTGTGAGTAAGCTGAAGCTTTTGAATACGATCTGGGCTATGGTCATCCCGGGAGCGATGAATGTTTGGTTTGTAATACTAACCCGTACATACCTGCAGACCACAATCCCCGAGGAGCTCTACGAATCTGCAAATCTGGACGGCTGCGGACCTATAAGGATGCTGTTTAAAATCGTTCTGCCATTGTCGACACCAATCATTGCGGTCATAGGGCTGTATTCGGCGGTAGGTATCTGGGGCTCGTATTTTGACGCGTTTATTTATCTGACGGACAAGAACCTGTTTCCGTTACAGGTCGTGTTACGTAACATCCTGATAATGAATCAGATCGACCCTAGCATGATCGTGGATGCAAAAGAGCTCGCTATGCGACAGGGCCTCATCAATGTGCTTAAGTACGCTATCATCGTTATCGCGAGTGTACCGCCGCTACTGCTGTATCCGTTTGTTCAAAAGTACTTTATTCAAGGTATCATGATCGGCTCGTTAAAGGGTTGATCTTAAATACAACTAAATATTAAGGAGGCATGAAATGCGTAAACTATGCTTTTTGATGGCGGCTGTAATGTTAATGACAGTCATGTCAGGTTGTAGCGCCAAGACGGTAAGCACTGATGCGGCTTCGACAGAGCAGACTACGAATCAAGCTCCCGCATCTAAAAACGAAACCACCTCAGGTGATGTGCAGATTTCAGCACCGGGTGAGTTCCCGATCGTTCCAAACGCGGGAGACGTGAAATTGAAGTTTTTAGTGACGCAGCATCCTGCAATCATTGACTGGAATACACATTCATTTACAAAGTGGATGGAGGAAAAGACCAATGTAAAGGTCGAATACGAAGGTATTCCGCTTGAAGGCCGTACAGAAAAGGTCAATCTGGTACTGGCCAGCGGCAATTATCCGGACGTATTCTTCGGGCTCAGCTTTACCGAGCCTCAGATACAGCAATACGGTGTATCCGAGAATCTGCTGATGCCGCTAAACGATCTGATCGATCAGAACTGCGTCGAGATAAAGAAGATATGGGAAAACTTCCCGGGCTCTCGTGAGATCATCACGCAGCTCGACGGAAACATCTATTCTATGCCGAGTGTAAACGAGTGCTACCACTGCACCGTTTCACGTAAGATGTGGATAAACCAAGTCTGGCTTGATAAGCTTGGTCTTAGCATGCCGACGACCACCGACGAGTTTTATGAGGTTCTGAAGGCATTTAAGGAAAAGGATCCGAACGGCAACGGCAAAGCTGACGAGATCGCGCTCGCGGGTGCACATGCGTCGGATAGCTGGTGGGATAACTATGATGCGTTCTTGATGAACTCATTCCTTTTCTACGACTATAACATAACAGACAGCACGGCAAGCTCGTTTGGCCTACACTTAGGTAACGACGGTAATGTCACAGTACCATTCTACAACTCAGCCGAGATGATTGAAGGTCTCACGTATTTAAACAAGCTCTATTCAGAGGGATTGTATTATGAGGGTTCGTTCTCGAATACACAGGCGCAGCTCACACAGCTGGTCGAAAACCCCGAGATAGATATCGTAGGTGCTGCCGCAGGCGGTTACGGCGGTATGTTTGCTCAGCTTGGCGGCGACCGTTATAAGATGTTCCGTGCCGTCAACCCTCTGAAGGGACCGGCCGGTTATCAAGGCGTTGTGCATGAGCCTTATGGCAGTGTTTCAGCAAGGGATATGTTGATCTCCGTGGATTGCAAATATCCGGAGGTTGCTGTTAAGTGGGGCGACGTGATGTATACACTTGAAGGTACGTTGCGCTCATACTTAGGTGTCGAGGGAGACGCATGGCGTTATCCGACGGACGGCGAGATAGGTATCAACGGGAAACCGGCTCTGTATACCCAGCTGAAGCCGTGGCAGGAGAGGGATCCGCAAAACGACCACCTCTGCCAACAGTGTATCGATTATCGTCCTGTGGATGTACGTAACGGTATGACCTTTGATCAGACCACAGATATGTATAGCTCTGACGGTCTGGAGAAGCTACTTCAGGTCGTTTCCGAGGACTACATGAAGTTTGCAAAGACGGATAACAAGCTGCCACCGGTTAAGTTCACGAAAGAGCAGAACGATGAAATGATGGTCATGAAGACCGAATTGTCGAACACGCTCAAGGAGTATATGACGGGATTTATGAATGGCACAAAGAAGATCGATGGCGAGTATGATCAGTTTGTCGCAATGCTAAAACAACAGGGAATGGATAAGCTGATCGAATACTACCAGAACGCGTATAGCGCACAGTACAAGAAATAAACATTTATCGTGATCAAAAACTATAATAGATGTCTGTAGCAAAACAGAGCATTTACCACGGATTAGCACGGATATAGACGGATTCGCACGGATAAACCACTAATTATGTGGTATTATCCGTGTGAATCTATAAAATCTGTGTAAATCCGTGGTTTATTTTTTGTTTTGCAACAGCCTATTTTTTGATTAAATGATTCTCGGAATATACTTACGGGGGTATGAATATGAAAGCATTACGTGTTGTGTCATTGATCTTGGTATTATCACTGCTTGTTGCCTGTGGGGCGAAAGCATCGGAAGGGGCACAGTCAAAGGATGTTGTGTCACAGGATGTAACGGAGGTGTCGGTGAGCACGGCTGATGCCGTTGATACAAAACAGGCTGCCGAGGATGCGCAAGCTACAGACAGTATGTTAGAGATATATGTATTTGGAGGCGATGCCCCTGGGATGGATTACGCATCGGAGCTGATGCAAAAGGCCGGGCTTAATATCCAATTTAAAGGCCTCGGTAACATGAGTGAAGAAACGTTTACAGCCGAGCTCTCGAACCCAGATCCAACAAGCAATAAGGTATATGTGCTCAATCAATACGCCGCAGTACGTATTGTGAACAAGGGGCTGCTGGGGGATTTCTATGAGGCGGCCGCGTTGAAAGCACCGGAATATCTGCGAAATGCGCCGACTGTAAATCCTGACGGAGAGCTTTACCTTATGCCGGCCAATATGCTGATCATCCCGGCACGGCCAGCGGCGCTGATAAAGAACGATGTATATAGCGAATACGGCAAGGAAATACGCAGCGCGAGCGATTATATAGAGTTGCTCAAATGGCTAAAATCTCGTGACGGCGGTTCTGTACCCGGTGTTGTGCATATGCAGGGATTTGATAGGCAATTCGGAAGGATATTCGGATATACGGCGTTAAACCTCATGCTACCTGAGAAGGGGTATACATCGCTCGCGTGTATGTTTACACAGGAGACAGGGGCATCAAATTTTCTTTGGGTGAATAAGGATACAAATAAGGTTGATGCGTTTTACAATATCGATGCAGCACAAGACGCTATCGCAGAGGTATACGGGCTTGAACGCGACGGCTTGTTGAACTTTGTTTCTGAGGGGCAAACGGTCGATCACACTGAATATCCGACCATATTGATCAACACGGCCGAGTATCAATTAAAAGAAGGTGTAGAAACGCAATATACAATGAATATATTTACTGAACCGCTTATAGACTACGGCGAAGTGGACATGGTGGCATGCGCTGCACCGGGCACGGATGTTAGTGAGTTTTTGCGCTTTATGGAATGGATGGGGGATATAGATAACTACAAGCATTTTATGTATGGTATCGAAGGTGTGGATTACACACAGGATGAACGTGGATATATTACAGATACTAAAATATCTGAATACTATAAATGGGAATATAAGTCCGTCTTTCGGCGCAGCAAATATATGTTAGATATATATGATTTCAGCCAAAGTGCACCGGTAGGATATGAGAAAGAGGTCGCCGCACTTAAGCGTATGGAGTATCCGCTGGATTTTCAATCGCGCAGAGAGATTGGTACAAGGCTTGCCGAGGACAAGGTTTATGAGGGTGTTGTTTCGGAGGTGGATAGGATTATGCAAAGGCTTACGACAATGCTATTCACAATGGAATCGCCGCCGGAGCCGTTATCTACGATATCCGATGCGTTTGAGGAAATGCAGCAGCTAAACGGCGCGCATTTGGCTAGGGAGCAGGTGGAGACAGCAATTGCGGGCATGCGCTAATGATATAATAATCAGCTTATAGGGAGGCAAATTACATGAACAAACCAGACTGCAAAATTGTATATCTCGGGCACAGTGCGTGGGCGGTTTACACACAGAGGCATGTATTTATTTTTGACTACGCGCCGGATGCATTTCCGGATGCGGCTATGCATCGCGTTGATCTTGAGGATATGAAGGATAAACGGGTCATTCTCTTTTTCTCGCATAAGCATCACGACCACTACAGCAAGAATATACATGAACAAGCCCGTGAATACGCCAATGTCACGAGTGTATTGGGGGGCTTTGGACATTCGGAGCAGAACACGATACGCATAAACCCACACGAGACAATCCGACTTGGGGCAGGGAGTGTTGAAGCCGCGGTCAATATATATACCGCCGGCTCTACAGACGATGGGGTTAGCTTTCTTGTTGAGACAGAGGGTTTAATGATTTATCACGCGGGGGATAATGCGGATTGGGGAGACGGCGACCCGGCCAACGCTCGGTTTTATGAGGAAACGGATTATATCACTAGTCAAGTCGCAGCCCTCGACATAGCATTCATCCCGGTATGCACATTCAGCGGTACTCGCCCGGAGGACATGACCAAAGGCGCGCAGTATGCGATACAAAAACTCAATCCGGCTATTACATTCCCGATGCATGCAAATTTCAGGGAGCATTTGTATAAAGACTTTGAGGAGGACGCAAAAAAAGCCGGATTGACCCATCGCATCATATGCATGGACAAACCCGGCTCTGTATTTACTTCGTAGCTATAACCTCTATTTCGACGAGTGCATCCTTTGGCAGGCGTGCGACCTCTACAGTGGAGCGTGCGGGATGCTTTGCGTCCCCGAAGAACTCGGCGTATGCCTTATTCATCTCCGCAAATGTGGCCATATCCTTCAGGAATACGGTTGTTTTAAGTATTTTTTCCGGTGAAGAGCCAGCCTCCTTGAGTATGGCCGCGACGTTGTTTAGGCTCGCACGGGTTTGCTCGGCCACGCCACCGGGAACAAATTCGCCTGTGGCGGGGTCAACCGGGATTTGGCCCGATGTAAATATCAAATCTCCGAATGATATAGCCTGTGAGTATGGGCCGATAGCCTTTGGCGCGGCCTCTGTGTTGATTATAGTTTTCATTGCTTATCCTCCTTTTGGTGATATATTATCACATTTCCCTGTAATTGGTAAGCGGTGTCATATTTTACAAGCCCCTCAAATATATTAAATTAAGTATATTTCAGGGGGAATACTATGTCATATGATTTAGTCA
>CAZUNC010000102.1:0-8272 GCA_964621475.1 uncultured Defluviitaleaceae bacterium
CGCGTGACGCGTGCCCGTATCTGCTGGTGCGGTTAAATAATGTTAAGGATACATCTAAAAGGGAGCAGGCATACGCGGAGCTTATGAAGCTTGTAAAACGAATGAAATGGGAGGTCTTTCCTGTGAGGTGTTATAAATTGTTTGGAAGTACCAACGCAATTGTATAAACATAAAATGAAATCCATCGGCTAATAATGTTAATGCAATGCCTATTTATATGCGGATGGTGAGGTTGCAATGAGGATAGAAGCGAATTCGGTAGAGGAGCTTATAGAAAAATCGGGTGATAAAAAAGAGGGGCTCTTGATAATAGATAAGCTGATACAAGATACAGCCCCTCTTTTAGATCAATGGCTCCTTAAAAGTGATACCTATGTGATGATCGGTTATGGCAGATCTAAGTATGATAATAAGTTTCCGCTCATAGCTCTGGCTCCCCAAAAGAACTTTATCAGTCTATACGTAGTAGGGGAGAAAGACGGTGTGCTTTTTACAACACTCTATAAAGATAATCTCGGTAAGGTCAAAGCCGGGAAATCATGTATTCAAATAAAGAACATCGATAATATTAATCTAACCGCATTAAAAGAATTGATCACGGATTGTGTCGAATGGAATCGGATCACACCCTGAGGCAGCTGCGAAAACCCCTTGCGGCATAATAGGATTCGGCACCGTTGTGATAAACGAATACATGATCATAACGTCTATCGCAAAATATCGCTCCGCCGAGCTTTCTGATAGCTTCCGGGGTTATGATCCAGCTCGAGGTTTTTGAATCGAAATTCCCGAGCGTCTGGAGTTTCCTATACTGCTCCTCTGTTAAGATTTCTACACCCATAGCGGTTGCTGTGTCCATAGCGCTGCTTTTGGGTTTGTTATCCTTTCTGGATTCCCAGGCGGCATTGTCGTAGCAGAGGCTTCTGCGGCCTGTCGGGCTCTCTGCCGAGCAGTCGTAGAAGATATACTCATTTGTGCCTGCGTCAAATTCAATCACATCGGGTTCACCGCCTGATGCCTCCATTTCGTTTAACGACCATAGCTTTTCGGTTTCTATTTCGAGCTTACTCTTTAGTTTCTCCCATTCAACACCATCGTGTCGGTTCATATGCTTTTCAAAGCGTGTTTTTAATTTCTTTAGCAGTTCATCGCGTTGCTCCGGTGATAAAAGCTTTTTATCTTTCACTCTAATACCTCGAATTTAACATAATCATTTGCAATTATACTATCCAACAATGTTGTCCTCATGCATATATAAATAAAGGCTGTTGTAAAACAAAAACATACCACGGATTTACACGGATTTTAACGATTTACACGGATAAACCCATAAAAAAGTAGTTTATCCGTGCAAATCCGTTTCTATCCGTGCTAGTCCGTGGTATATGTTTCGTTTTTGCAATAGCCCTTTTTATATCAAAAATGTGCTTATTGAACACCAGCTACGAAGGTATCCAGCAGCAGGTTGTACGCGTTATATGTCTTTTGGACTATTTCAAGATAACGGCTCAAACCTGCAGCTTCAAGGTCTGCTAAATACTTATCCCATGTAGCGTCGATGTTGCCGTCGGTGATTGCTGTTGCGTTGTAGTTGTCTATGATGTTGTATATCTGTGGGCAGATCAAAGCCAACTCATCCTGATCGGCCTGATCATACCACATGTTCGGAGGGATGATCGGATCTGCGAGATGCTCTTTTACAAAACCACTCTTGATCATATCGTCGTACAGATCCTGTGCATCCTTTGGATATTCAACAACGGTGTCATAGTATTCTTTTAAAACGATAGACGGACGGGTAGGTGTGCAGTATACACGGAGCTGGCTGTAGCTGTCGAAGCCGTCCGGTATCTCTGGGACCCAACGCATAACGCCCTGGCTGTCCTTTTCGTAATACATACCTATTTCGCCCCAGTTGGATTCAACACTGCGTTCCGGTTCGAAGAACAGGTCAACAAGCCCTGCGGCCTTGTCAGGATATTTGCATGCGGTAGTGATAGCGCCGCTGACGACTTGGTGCATTTCCGATATGTTGTCCTTTACGCCGAACTTGCCCTTCGGGCCCTGCAGATAAGGAATAGTGGTGTACTCGGAACGTCTGTCTGCGGAAACAGCGTCTCTGATGGCAAAGAACATCAACGAACCCACGGTTGCGTCGGGTGTATTCATCTTGGCTTGATAAGCTGCACCGTCATTAAGAGGCATTTCCTTGTCGATGAGGCCCTCTTTCCAGAGCTCATTAAACCATTTCAAGCCTTCCTTGTAAGCGTCTGTAGTAGCTGTGCAGATAACCTTGTCGCCGTTTAATGCGAGGCGGTTGCCTGTGTCGGCCTGACCCCACATGCCAAAGAACTGGCCCGGGGACTGGTTGTTACGCCAGCAGTTGCCGTACGATGATTCGCCTATACGCATCATGAGCGGGATCTCATCGGTAGCATCGCCGTTTCCGTTTGCGTCGTTATCGCGGAATGCAACGAGCATAGCCTTGTACTCATCCATAGTGGTGGGTAGTGGTATGCCTAATGACTCACACCATTTCTGGTTGATGGATAAGATACCCTGGTTGCAGACCAGACCGAACATCTCCTCTATGTATGGCCAGCCCCAAATCTCGCCGGTGGGATCAACCATAGCGGCCTTGTATTCGGGTTTATCATTCAATATCTTAGCGAGGTTTGGCATGTTTGTGTCGATCAGGCTCGTAATAGGCTTAAAGATATTCTGATCTCTGTACTTCTGAATATCCTCGACGCCAACACCCTGCATAAAGATGTCGGGTATATCGCCTGAGGCTAACATGAGGTTCTTCTTCTCGCCAAAACCGTCGCTTGGTATCTCGATAACCTCGAGCTTAATGCCGCTTATTTCTTGTACATCCTTGACGACCTTCATGTCGGCGATGGGCATAGCCAGAACGTTTTTGCTGTAGACCGTTCTGAACACGATTTGATCATTGCCTGTAGAAGCTGCAGCTGTGGTCTCGCTTTCGCTTTCGCCGGATGTAGCGGTATCGGCGGGAGCCTCGGCAGCACTCGGTGCAGCTACGGTGGTAGCCTGATCCGGAGCGGGTTTTTGTGAAGAGCAGCCTATACAAAGTGATGATATCAATGCCGCTACTAACACGAGAGAGAGTTTCCTTTTCATTTACTTTCCTCCTTAAATTAATATAATGTTATTCTCTACCCCTTTATGGAACCTATCATTACACCCTGCACAAAGTACTTTTGCAGGAAGGGATACAAAGCCAGCAGCGGAAGGGAGCTTACGATAATGATACCGTACTTGAGCTGCTCTGCGATCCGGAGCTTATCGGTAAGCGTCCGAACATCCGCGGTCATCGAGGAAGACGTGACCTGGTTTACGATCAAAAGATTCCTCAAAACCAGCTGTAATGGGAACAGGTTTTCCTTGTTTAGATAGATCATGGCGTGGAAATAACCGTTCCAGTGACTGACTGCGTAGAAGAGTGTAATGACGGCCAACATGGACTTGGATAAGGGTAATGCCATGGTAAAGAAAAACCGTAAATCGTTACAACCGTCTATTTGTGAAGCCTCGAGCATTTCGTACGGCAAAGAGGTTTCGAAGAAGGTGCGCGCAATGATCATGTTCCAAACGTTTAAGGCTGTGGGGATGATCATAGCCCAGAGGCTATCCCTAAAGCCCAGATTGCTGTTTATTATGTACGAAGGGATCAAACCGCCGCTAAAAAACATCGTAAACGCAAAGATCATCATAAACAGTCCTCGCCCCCTCATATCCTTGCGAGACAGCGCATAAGCGGCGGGTATAGTAACTACGAGGTTGATGATCGTACCGAATCCCATATAGATCAGAGAGTTCTTATACCCGCTCCAAAGCTGTGGAAATTCAAAGATCTTTTTAAACCCCTTAAGATACAAAATCTTTGGATAGAGCAAGAAGCCTCCTCCGTTTACTATCATCGGGTCTGTAATGGAGGCGATAACGATAAAGTACAGTGGATAGAGTACAACCAAAGCAAACGCTAGAAGGATAATAACCGTAATGAAATTAAATACCCTATCCGAGACGCTTTCTTTTATACGTATACTGCGTTTATGCATTGTCATCATCTCCTTACCACAATGAGGTTTCTGTAAGTCTGCGGCTTATCATGTTGGCGACCACAACCAATAAGCAGTTAACGACAGAGTTGAACAGGCCGACAGCAGCTGAAAAACTGAACTGAGCGTTTAACAAGCCTACCTTATAAACATATGTGGCAATGATCTCGCTGACCTGGATGTTCAGTGAGTTCTGCATCAGGTATGTTTTTTCATAACCTACGTTCATCAGGTTACCTAAATTGAGGATCAACATAATAACGATAGTGGGTAATATACCGGGTATGTCGATATGCCAAAGCCTCTGTAACCTGCTTGCACCGTCGACCATTGCGGCCTCGTACAACTCGGTGCTGACCCCGCTCAACGCTGCTAAGTAGATGATGGCACCCCAGCCGCAGCCCTGCCATATACCGGATACGACATATACAATACGGAACCACTCGGGTCTGCCGGTAAACATAACGGGAGAACTACCCAGCATAACGATGAGGTTGTTTACGAAACCCGTGCTCGGTGCGAGGAATATGTTCAGCATGCTAACGAGTACGACCGTGGATATGAAATAGGGGGCATATGTAACGGTTTGTACAAACTTTTTAAAGTGCTTGAATTTAATCTGATGGAGTAATAATGCCAGGATGATAGGTGAGGGAAAGCCGAACACCAACGAATAGACGCTGATGGATAAGGTATTGATCATAAGCTGTTTGAAGTTTGATAAGCCAATGAACTGGTTAAAATACTTTAACCCTGCCCAAGGGCTGCCCCAAAAGCCGAGGTTGGTCTTGTAATCGCGGAATGCGATCTGTACCCCGTACATGGGCGCATACGCAAAGACGATGATATAAACCAGGGCCGGAAGTAAAAGAACATATAGCTGCCAGCTTTTTAGTCTGCCTTTCATAATTCCCTCCTAAGCTATAGCATGTTTAAAAGAAAAAGGTATATTTAATTACGCTGTAATGTTATTATATCCATGGCAATAGAATGAGTCAACAGCATTTTGCACATATATTGGATATATGTCCGATATGGCGGCCTATATCCTTGACATATATGTGTAAAATGCATATAATCGATTCGTAATTAGTTAAGAATAGTCCAAGATAATTTACTTTGTGAATTAAAGTGTGCTTTGATATAGTTTACGATGTAAATAAAAGATATTGTAGATATCGGGCAAAACCGGCTAAAAGGAGATGGATGTAACGAAAACAAATAATGCTACAAATCTGAATAGCCTAAAGGAATCGAACTTCTCACTGGTGATACGGACCATACGTGAAAACAAGCAATGCTCGCGGGTGTATCTCGTCGAAAAGACCGGCCTCAAGCAAGCCACTATAACGAAGATCATAACCCAACTAAAGGACTGGGGTTTGGTAGTTGAAAACAAAGAAATAGAAATAGAGAGTTCGATGGGGCGTAAGCCTATAGGCATAGAGATAAACGCAAACAAATACTGGGTATGCGCGGCGCGTATTCAAAGGAGCAAGATATCGGTAGGGTTGTTTGACTTAACCGGATGCAGGAGTGCGATACAAACACAGAATATCGAAAACAGCAGCACGCTTCAGGCTATGCGTCTGCTAAAGAAGATGATAAAAGAAGCCATCGAAGCAGCTCCCGTTCAACCCTTGGCGATCGGGTTGGCGCTTCCGGGGCCATTTGATTTTCGAAATGGGCATATCACGCTCATGAGTGGCTTTCCAGGTTGGGATGAGATTGATATCAAGAAGGAATTGTCCGAGAGCTTCGGGCTTCCGATCTTATTGGAGCAGGATGCAAACTGCGGTGCTATGGCCGAGCAATGGTATGGTGGTCATGAGGCTTCGGAAAACATTCTATATATTATTGCCGCGGAGGGCGTAGGGGCCGGGTTGATATTAAACGGACAGCTGATACGCGGTATGCAGGGCTTTGCGGGCGAGATCGGTCATATGAGCATAAATATGTATGGCGCGCGCTGCGAATGCGGTAACCGCGGCTGTCTGGAACTCTACACGACCATACGGTCACTCGAGGAGGAATATAAGCGGCAGGTGTTCGAATCCCAGGCATCACTTCTGAATAAGGAAGAGATATACCTACCTGCACAGGAGATTCTCAAAAGGGTTCGAGAGGGTAACGATGTTTTTGCATATAACACGTATGAAAAGATCGTGTCGGTGTTGAGCTTTGGTGCAGTATCTGTAATCAACGCGATAAATCCGAATACGGTGATTTTTGCGGACACCCTTTCTGAGGGGGGACCGTGTTTTTTAGAAATTATTGAACGTACCTTTAAGCGTTACCTGTTAAAGAGCGTCTTTTCATCAATGAAGGTTGCGGTCAGTCCATTGCAGGGCGATCCTATGCTATTGGGGGCCAGTGTTGTCGCGTTTGAATACCTGCTTCAACAGCCCTCAAAATATTTTCAATCATAGACTTTATAAAGGAGGTAAGTATGACAAGTAAGATTGTAGTACCTTCGGGTAGTTTCTCCATCGGGTTCAATTATGAGACCTGCGACCAAAACGTCCAGCTCTTTTCTATCGGAGAGGTAATCGGTTGCTCCTATGCCGATGGGCAAATCCATGTTGTATTTAATACGGATTGGGACAAAGGTTTAAGCTTTACACTATCTTACATACTAAACAACGAAAGCAATGTCGGTACGCATGAGGTAAAGGTATATTGGATCGGTTACGCATGTCGGCTTTATGTTAACGGCACACTTATTGATGAGGATTGGCCATTGGGTGATTTTGCCAGGGGTGAAGCCGATCTGACATTATCAGAAAATGTTACGGGATTTATTATAGAGGAAGTAACAGTCATCCCTGAAGAACAGGAAATGGAATTTACCGGCCCTATGCAGTTCTTCACGCCACCGGGCTTAAATACCGGTGTGGGGGATTGTATGCCGTTTGCGCGTGACGGACGTTATTGTCTGTATTACTTGCTGGACAGAAGGGGACATAGGAGCAAGGCCGGACTGGGCGCTCATCAATGGGCGCAAATTTCCTCGTCTGATCTTAAGACATGGACGATACATCCGATAGCTGTTCCGATCACAGAGCAATGGGAGGGTTCTATATGCACAGGCTCCCTAATAGAAGCAAACGGGCTGATCTACGCATTCTACGCCGCGCGTATGAGCGACCAATCACCGGCCAGACTGACCTGTGCGGTTTCAAAGGACGGCATACATTTCGAAAAGACGAATGAATACATAAGCCTGAAGGAACCATATGAGCCTGTTTCTGCGCGTGATCCGATGGTCTTTTTCGGAGCGGATGGGAAGTATCACATGCTGGTTACGACAAATCTGCTTACAGAGGCGGCGGAACGGACCGGATGCCTCGCGCATTTAGTCAGTACGGATTTGAAGGATTGGCAGCAGCTCGAACCGTTCATCGTACCGGGTTACAAGGATCAGCCAGAATGCAGTGACTATTTTGAGTGGAACGGCTGGTATTATCTGGTGATTTCAAATTATGCCACCGCCAGATATCGTTATTCGAAAAACCCGTTTGGACCGTGGATAAAACCCGCGTATGATATATTGGATACATATGAGGGGCAGGTGGCCAAGACCGCAGCCTTCAAAAACCGCAGATTCTCGTCGAGCTTTTTGACGCCATATCCGCGTAGCTATGCAGGTTATGCGATCACACATGAGCTGATCCAAAATCCGGACGGCACTTTGGGCGTAAGGTTTCTTGATGAAATATTACCGGAGGATAAGGCACTTATATTTGAGGGAACAAACACTGAGCTGTCGGCCGGGGAGGGTTTCAAGGCGCTTTATCTCGGTGAGGCTGATAACCTAAGGCTGCGAGTACAGGTCCAACCGGGTGATGCGTCTATGCTGATGGGTATAGAGCTGAAGGATGAAGACGGACAGGTTTACCAAATCGAAGTAAATCCTGCTATGCATTGCGTGAACTTCACAAGGCCGAAGCAAACCTTCAATATGAATGATGCAAGAAACCAGCTCTTGGATCTACAGTCTGTAGGCGGCGCTTATACTATTGACCTAATAGTAAAAGACGAGGCATTGGATTTCATGATCTGCAATAGGGTACATACGATGCGCGTCCCACGAAACGGGAAACTCACCATCAGCCTTTATTCCATGTGGGGTAGTTTAAAAATATCTGAGATTAAGCTGACGAGTATATAAGGTAATCAAGTATATA
>CAZUNC010000103.1:0-8254 GCA_964621475.1 uncultured Defluviitaleaceae bacterium
CTCTGTCACAATGCGATCAAGGAAGAAAACGTGAAGCTAAACGGACAGGATGTATATATTACGGACTTCGGAACGGTTCTTGCGGACTTGCAATTGAACGATCTATGTAGTATTATCAGGCGGTATTTCAAGAATAGTAACGGTAGCGTATGCGATATATATCAGATACTGGACGTATACAATGATCGTAATCCGATTACATCGGACGATGTAAAGATCTTGCAGGTATTACTGATGTATCCGCATTATTTCATGAAGATCGCGATGTCGTTCTATAGCAAGAAGCGCAGCTTCCTGCCCGGTGCGCTGATAGCGCGCTTTGAATCGGTCGTGAGCGACAGGCATATCTATGAGACATATATCGAGGAAATGATATAGAGATAAAACAAAACTAATGAATAAAAAAGTGTGGGAAAATGGACGGAAACGATTATAACAATGGTAACAACAGAAAAAGTAAACATGACGAGGTAGAGCGTTACAGGCAGCGAAGAAATGCGGAGCGTGGCCGTGGAACTGACCGTGGCATGCAGAGCCGAGACGATTTTGAGCCCAGCATCACGGACCGCGATCCTGGGCTGCATAGTTCTGTAGAGCGCGACGGTGTCGTTATAGAGACAACGCAGGAGGCTATGGATCATTTTCGGGGCAGCCGCGTACGAGGTAGGCAGCCCCGCGTCGAGAATTACGAGCAGTACCCTTCTGAGACCATGCGCTTTGATGACAGACCGACGAAGCCGCGTAATCCCGAGCCGCGTGAATACGAACCCCGCGGTATGGAAGGGCGCGGCATGGAACCGCGTGTGCGTAAACGCCGTGGCAAATCGTATTTCGCGGCGTTCTATATCGTTACGCTGGTCTGTGGTGTGATCATATGTATCATCATATTTGCGCTCGTGTTCAACTCGATGAAGCCGCCAGAGGATAAGCAATCTGCTATAGCTACGCCCACGCCGTCCCCGACGGCCGTGGCGATCAAGGAGATCAATGCACTCACGGGCATCATCACAGCCAAGAACGACGACAGGCAGACCGTTGAGGTCATGGATATAGAAACAGGCCGCAGCTTTACGCTCAATGTGCTGGGCCATACGGACATGAAGGACAAGCACGGCAACGCGCTTGCGTTTATAGAGTTTAAGGTCGGCACGGTCGTAGACCTCGATTATGAGTCGAAGGAATTCAACATCACGAGCATGTCCGAGAACGTGCTTGTGAAGGTACTGTCCAAACAGCGCCAGCTAAAGATAGACACAGACAAGCAGACCGTGACGGTCGGCAACGACACATATAACTACAGTAACTTCCTGCTCGTGCTCTATAAAGGCGAGCCCTATAACATTCGTAAGATCAACGCAATCGACACGGTCTCGGTGACAGTGCTTAAGGATAAGGTCTTTATGCTCTCTGTCGAAAAGAGCCATGGCACGCTAAAGCTTGAAAACTTCGACTATATCAAGAACCCGATTCTCGAGGTCAATACGAGTGTATACACCTCTATAGCCGAGAACCCCGTGCTCGACTTACCTGAGGGCCTGCACAAGGTCACGGTCAGTGGGGATAATATCGAGGACTTTGTGACGGACGTAAATATCAGCCCCGACGAACCCGCTGTGGTAAATTTGGCCGAGATGCCTATAAAGACGGGTATATTAAACGTCGTATCGAACGAGGAGAACTACACGCTCGTAATCGACGGTACGCAGGTGGACTATAACGAGCCCGTATTGCTTGAGTACGGCAAGCATAAGATCCGCTTTGAAAAGGACGGCTTCACACCGTCGGAGGCCGAGATCGAGATCACTGCGCCGGTTACGGATTACAAGGTCGATCTCGTGCGTATGGTTAAGGACGGCAAGATAATTGTAGACTCCGTGCCGTCAAATGCGGAGGTATTTGTGGACAGCGTATTGGTCGGCAGAACACCGATCACCCACAGCATCGAAAAGGGTCCTCATCAGCTCGTGATCAAGGCCGAGGGTTATGTGGAATTGAATTTCCCGGTGATCGTCGAGGATGATGTGTCTAAAAACACCTATAACTTCCTGTTGCAGCCGAATCCATCTGCAACGGCAAATACCGAAACACCAACAGAGTCGCCGACCGCATCACCGGAGCCTGCTACTGACGAGGGGCTGTAACTTAGGGCATAGAACGGATAGAGGGGGGCAATATGGCAGATATAAAGAAGCCTGTGATGATATTGTTTGACTATGGGCATACGCTCGTGTATGAGGAGAATTTTGACGGTTTATCCGGATCGAGGGCGCTGTTTGAGTACATCACCGACAATCCGCTCGGCTATACACCCGAGGATCTGAATGATATGGCGAATATGCTGTATATGCATCCGCGCTCTGATGGGGCTCGAAAGCAGGGGGCTGAGTTACATCAGTTCATGCTCGATAGATTAATGTCTGAGTACATGCGGCTTGAGTTTTCGATAAGTATCGCTGAGCGTGAGAAAATATTCTGGGATAATGCCTCACCGGGCAAACCGATGAAAAACGTTGACAGGCTCATGGATTTTCTGGACGAGCACGGCATACGCACCGGGGTCATCAGTAATATATCATTTAGCGGTGATGGTCTTAGGGATCGTATCAATACGCTGATACCAAATCACCGTTTTGAATTCATCATAGCCACGTCTGAGTATGCGCTGCGTAAGCCCGACCCGATGATATTTGAGCTTGCGCTCAGAAAGGCCGCTTTCCCGGATGATATCGACCGCAAGACCGTTTGGTATTGCGGTGACAGTCTCGACTTTGACATAGAGGGCGCGAGCGGCGCAGGACTGTATCCGGTATGGTATGACTGTGGCTTGCATTGTTATTACCGTGAAAAAACACCCGGCTGTGGGCCGGGTGTCGAGTGCTTGCATATAGAAGATTGGGAAGAACTGATGGTTAAGCTGAGCGTCTTTTAGAGAAATGTCAATGTGTGAATTCTTTTATTATCATTGGGATCAGATAGCTCGCGTTCAGGTCAAAGGCCTTTGTAGGTTGTATCCTTCTAAGCCCGTCTGTTTGGAATGCGTTTTTAAATGCGGCTAATATCTCCTCATAGCCATGCCCTTTTGCATGCTCGCTAACGATGAGATCCTTTAGGTGCTCGTTCCATCGTTGAGAGTTATCGATAAATCGCTTGCATTCTTCGTTTTCAAAGAAGCCGCTGTGTGAAACGAGTATCTTGACCGGATTTATTTCGCGTACACGACGGATGAAGTTCATCGACATTTCGTAGCCCACGAGAAATCCCGGTATTACGATGTCCTCGCCACCGTATACACCCATGGTCTCGCAGGTTATCAGCATGTTTTCCTCGGGAATAAAAAAGGCTATCGAGCAACGTGTATGACCGGGCGCATCAAGTACCTGCAGGTTTAACTCACCAAAGCTCAGCACATCACCCTCACGCACTGTGATGTCGGGGCGTATGTGATCGAGCTTGTCGGATGCAGTGTCCGGGGCAATGTCTTCGATATGCCCTAACTGTGACGCGGCGCTGTTATTCAGATCCCGCATCACGGATATGGCCGAGGGCTTTGCGAAAATCTTTGCGGCGTATTCACTTGCGACGATCCGTACATCCGGGAAATGATCTTTTAAATATGCGCTGCCCGACGCGTGGTCGTAATGGGAATGCGTAAGCAGACAATAATCAAGGGGAGCTCCTGCGAGCTCTCTTTTTATATTTTCTATCATGGCCTCTGCACAAAACGAGAAACCCGAATCCACAAGTGCCGCGTTATTACCGTTTATAATCAGGAAGGCCTCTCCACCCGGACAGGCCCCTACGTTTATTACCTTCATCTCATCTTCCTCATCTGTTATTTAATAGATTACTTTTGACTGCATTTGACCGCGTCGATCGCGAGCACCACCATCAGTGCCAATAGGCTGTCGTTTTGGTCAAAGACATCTATCACATATGTATCTGTAAAGTTAAACAACTGTTTCTCGGCTGTGGCCACGAGTGATCCGCTTGCATTTTTGATCCGGTAGTCCCACTCGAAAAAGCTGCCGTCGACCTGCCAACCGTTGCAATGAACCGAGAACGAAGGTTTAAAGAATGTAAATTCCTTTACGATCTCTCCGACCAGTTGATTATTGATATAGATATAGAACTTGGGCAGGAATGTGAACACCTCCTGCTGAAGGGTGGCTATATGCCTACCGGTCGCGTCGGAGACCTCTAACTTATGTCCCCATGCCAATCTACCCTGAACCGTATATACCGTCTGTTGGTTCTCGTCATAGATATCGTAGCTGTCAAACCACGAGAATAAGCGCTGCTTAAATAAAAGCTTCAATGAATTATCTCCTCCTTTATACGGCTGCGTACCATTGCTGCTGCGATGCATACATACGCGCGTATTCTCCGTTTAGTTCAATTAGATCGTTATGCGTGCCTGTTTCGGCGATGCGCCCGTCTTTCATCACGATGATCCGATCCGCTATGCGTACCGAACCCAAGCGGTGCGTCACGATCACGGCTGTATTGTCCTTTGCGAGCTGTGCAAAGTTTTCGTAGATGCGTGTCTCCTCGATCGGGTCTATAGCGGCGGTCGGTTCGTCTAAAACGATCAGGCTACGAACCCCGTTCTTGCTCGGACGTGATTGCTTGCGATAGTAACCGCGCGCTATAGCTATGCGCTGCCACTGCCCACCCGATATATCCACGCCGTCAAACTCTCTCGAAAGCATCGTATCGTAACCGTCCGTAAACACCGGATCGTCCTTTGAAAAGCCCGCCTGCTCGCAAATGTTGTCGAGCTGCATGTTGTGATCCGTATCGCTGATGCGGATGTTATCAGCCAGCTTCATCTGATATCGGCTGTACTTTTGAAACACCCCGGAGGTCTGCGTGTAGATCGGTGCGGCATGTTTGATTGTACCTGCGGTGGGCATATATAGCCCTGTCAAGAGCCTTATAAGCGTCGACTTGCCGGAGCCGTTTTCTCCGACTATCGCAACGGTCTCGCCGTTTCTGACAGTCAGTGTGATATCGGTGAGTGCGTTCTTATCGGCGTTCGGGTATGCGAAGTCCACATGCTCCAATACTATGCTGCCGTCGCTTGTGGGCTCGTCGGATTGTGTCGGCCGCTCGGGTAGTTCCAGAAACGAGATATAGTTCTGTATGAGCCCCATGTTTTGTGCCATATTGCCGATATGTCGGCAAATAACCTCGTCCATGATCGCATACAGCGCACCGATCGACGCAAAGACCGCCGCGAACGCGCCCACAGTGATTTCCTTTTGCATCAACGCATCAAACAGCATCCAGAGTATGAAACTGTATCCGATTACGGTCAGTGATTTCATAGCGAATTCGATTAGGTTTGATTTGATATTGGCTTTGAGCTTGAGCTTATTCATGAGCTCAACGGTCTCAGCGAAGAGCCGCATGAAATACTTGTAACCGCCCAGTAACCGCGTCTCCTTGAAATATTCACGGCTGCCGATGCAGTTTTCGTAATATTCGTTTTCACGGCGCACGGGTGCAGATGTGTCCTCAAGCTTTGCAAATACAGAGGCGCGCACAAGCATCGTGATAATATTGGGTAAGAACACGATCAGGATAGACCATGCGAGCACGGGCTTTAATGTAAACAGATACCAGCCCATAAACGCGAAGTAGGGGATGTAAAAGCTGAATATAACAGTGAACCCCATCGTAAACATCACTGCATGAGACACACCCTGCGTAGACTTGTTGATATCGTCGAGGCGCTTGGTATCCTCGAAATCAATCGGGGACAGCCGTGGAATCTTTTTGTAGATCTTATTCGTGAGCCGCCCCTCGCAGAGTTCTCCGTGCATCATCGGGATATAATTGCCCACGCCGTTTAGCACCTGACACACGACGTTTGCAATGCCGAATAACAGCAGTGCCATAACTATAGCCGACAAGGTTGCCGTACCGGCGGCATAGCCTGTTGCACTGTCAAAGAAGCGTTGCTGAACCAATGTAAGCACGCCCCAGGATAGACCGTGGATGATCATGCAGACCTGCGTTGCGATAAAAAGAAACGGCGAGGTCTTGAAGCAAAGCGGCAGTAATACCTTGATGGCTTTTAAAACACTGGGCTTTTTCATTCATACCACCCCTTCTGGCTCTCAAACATCTCCGCGTATATACCGCGTAGCTGCATCAATGCGTTATGGTTGCCGGATTCGGCGATCTTGCCGCCGTCTATGACCAATATCTCGTCAGCGAGTCGTGCCGCGCCGAGACGGTGTGTTATAAATACCGTGGACTTGCCCGCGCTGATCTTGCCGAACATCTCATAGACGCGGCTTTCGGCAACGGGATCCAGCGCAGCTGTGGGCTCGTCGAGTATGTACATCCGCGCCTTTCCGAATAGTGCACGTGCTATCGCGACGCGTTGCCATTCGCCGCCCGACAGATCCACGCCACCTTCCTTGATCTTACCGAGAATCGTATCGATGCCGTTGCCGAGCTTGTCGGTTACCTCTGTGACCTCTATCGTATCCATCGCGTATTTCAAACGATTTTGTATATCGGCTACATTTTGCTTATCGGGCTGCAGTGTTGCTACATCCCCGAGCATTATGTTGTCCTTTAGTGTTACATAGTATCGTGCGAAATCCTGATAAACGACCGCGAACAGCCCCTTCAGTTCCGGTAGCTTGTATGTACGGAGGTTTTTACCGTTTATCAGTATATCGCCCTCATAGTTTTCATACATGCCCGTCAAAAGCTTCGTGATCGTTGTCTTACCCGCACCATTTACGCCGACGAACGCATAATGTTGTCCGGCCTTTAGCGTGAACGAGCAGTTTTGTAATATGTAACGCTCGGTATCAGGGTATTTGAACGAAACCTGCTTAAACTCAATATCTCCAAGCGTAAAGCCGCTCATATCGATAGGTGAGGCGGTCGCGTCGGGTTGCTCGGACAGCTCCGAGAGCTTGGTCAGGTCCTTTAGGTATTCGAGGCTTTTTGCGAGCTCGCTGGTGACCCATGCGAGCTGCCAGGACATCAACTGGATCAGATTGATCGTCGCTGTGATAAGTCCCATGAATAGACCTATCGTGATCTGTCCGCTGCCGAGCGGCGGTATCAAAACGCCTGCGATCACAATGCTCATAAGTATCGTGATCAGCGAGGAAGACTTCATGCGGATGAAGTTATTGAGCGTGGCCTTGAGCTTGATTTTGCGTGCGATCTCAAATTTCTCGAGCCATTGCTCACTGATATGTTTTGTGTAACCAAACACCGAACGTTCCTCAACGTATTCACGCTCGCTCAGAACCTTGCCGATATAGTCTGCACGGCGCTTGTGCTTCTCGGCCTCCTGATAGGCCTCGTAATTCGTCTTCCCGGCTTTCAGAGATACCAAAAACAGAGGTACCGAAACAGCCATAATCAATATCGCGGCCCACCAGACAGACGCGACGAGTATAAGCAATAATGAAGTGACGCGGACGACCAAGTCCATCGCCCCCATAATCTGATCGAGCCCGTTCATTACCTTGTCGACGGGGTCCTTGCATGTGCGGCTGATTAGATCCCATGAGTCGTTGTTCTCTATGTGCCTGTATTCGAGCGTGGAACGCTTCTCGAGTATAGACGTGCGAAAATGGGTTGTGAGACTCGCGTTGACGAGCTGCTTAAATATGGCCGCAAGCGAGCCCAATAGGTATTGGCATGCCACGGATGCCAAAATCAGTAGAAGCGGTGGAAAGATCATGTTGTAGTCTGACTTCCCGTTAAAGATGCCGATCGCCGTATCCACAAACCGCGCGGTCAGAATTACTTGAAATGACGGAATGAGGGCCTGTGTGAGACGCTCGAGCATAACAAAAAACGTAGGAATCGTACTGTGCTTAAGCGGGATGGTAATATAGTGCCAAAGACGATAGGTTCTCTGCATGGTTCACCTCATATGGCGGCTGAGCCGCATGTTATTCCTTTGGAAGCTACTCTTTTATGATCTCGTTTATAGTGCTGCGGATATTGTCAGCCCTGTCCGTTGCGATAGGTACCGACAGATACATCTGCATATCCATAAAGCCGCATTCTGTTAAGAATGCGTTGCCGTCGAGATTGATCCCGAAAGGAACGTCGCCGATATATTTAATTTTATCCCCGAGACGCGAAATGGTCTCCTCGTCCATGACCTCGCGGAGGTCTCTGATGAGCTCTGACTCATTTAGGTTCGGTATATCCGACTCGTTAGACAGGTACAAGTCCAACTCTTTTGTGTCGGTCATCGCTGCAAAGT
>CAZUNC010000104.1:0-8204 GCA_964621475.1 uncultured Defluviitaleaceae bacterium
CCGATTACGCCGCCTCCTGTGGGGCCGGTGCAGGCAACACAGTATGTACACCAAGCAAAGCATAAGAGTACCGTATCTGATACGCCATTTTGGAAGAAAACGGTTGCGGCATGCCTGGTAGCTGCTGTGGCATTCGGTGCGATGGGTGTAGGAATCGGATCGGGTAACAGCATGGTCGGACACTACCTATCGACAAAGAATCAGACGGCACAGGCTGCTACGGAGGTAGAGGCTGTAACCGCATCCGCACAGGTGGCGACGCCGCAGGTAGTGGAGCGGATCGTTGAGACCGTATCGAAGGACGGATACATGAGTGTAGCGGATATCGTTAAACAGACAGCCGACGCGGTCGTAAGCATCCAATCCTCCACAAAGGTCACGGACTTTTTTAACCGTGTAGGGGAGGTACCTTCGGCGGGTTCCGGGATCATCTTCCGCGAGGAAGGTGATAAGGTCTATATCGCGACAAACAATCATGTTATAGAGGACGCAACAAAGGTCTCGATATCTGTGGACGATAAGACCTCCGTACCCGCAAGCTATGTAGGCAGCGACGCGGCTACGGATCTGGCCGTGATATCAGTGAATAAGGCCGACATAGAGGAAGCCGGTATTATCTACAAGCTGGCGGTGTTCGGTGACTCCGACAAGATGCAGATCGGCGACGAGGTAGTGGCTATCGGCAATGCGATGGGAGAGGGCAAGACCGCTACAAACGGCATTATCAGTGCGATTGACCGCTCTATCACAATCGACGGCAAGACCCTGAAGGTATTGCAGACAAACGCAGCCATCAACCCCGGTAACTCGGGTGGCGCGCTCACAAACAGATTTGGTGAGGTCGTCGGCATCAACACCGCGAAGCTGTCATCATCGGTCGCGGAGGGCATGGGTTATAGCATACCGTCAAACGAAGCCAGAGAGGTACTTGAAGAGCTGCGCTTGAACGGCTCTATCAAACGCCCGATGCTCGGTGTGTCGAGTGTTACGATCAATGAGGAAACGAAGAGCCTGTACGATTTCATACCACGTGGTGCAACAAAAGGCGTATGTGTGGCCGAGATCGTAGAGGGCAGCAACGCAGCGGCAGCAGGTATCATGTTAGGCGACGTTATCATCAAGTATGACGATAAGGAGATCGCGACATCAGCCGATCTCAAGACGGCAGTCGGCAAGACCAAACCGGATCAGAGCATTATATTGACAATCTTAAGGGATGGTCAGGAGATCACGGTAGAGGTCGTGATGAAGATGCCTATTGAAGGCACGAATTCGTAACATAACATAATATAAAGGCAGAGCGCATCTACTTAACGGTAGAGGTGCCTCTGCCTTTTATTTTTCTGCAGACTTTTCCTTATAACTTGACTTTTTGTAACGAGCTGGATAACATAGCCATAATATAATACGTTGCTTGTATTTCATACGCGGAAGGAGCGTTGAATATGCCCGAAACAAATAGCTTAAACGAGATCCTCGTACGTAAAAAGGTCGACACTGCAGAAATGGGACCCGAAGTAACGGAGAATGCCGCATTAAAGAAGGAAATAGAAAGCATGCGGGAGGTCCTGGCGTGCGCGAGGGCGATGTATGAGGAGGTAGCGGCTCAAAACGAACTGCTCAAGAGTGCACTGCGTGATCAGACATACAACGAGAGGGCCGACAATATCAACGCTGAGAGCAAACCGGTTTCCGAAACGATAGTGGAAGAGCGGGCACGGATAGCGGATGAAACGGAAAAATTAACTGTACATAGCAGCGAGATATTCGGAAAGCTCAAAGGCGAGAGCATAACGGATGAGACTATTCAAGCCTTAGGTAAAAAAAAGAGTATTGAGGCCTTTATCGGTGGCAACCTCTTAAACAAATTGGGTGCGCTGTTTGTTTTATTGGGCATCATAGCCCTGTCCAGATATACGTTTCTTCTGCTTTCGGATACCATAAAAGGGATTTTGATGTTTGCAGTGAGCGGATTGTTCCTGGTCGGAGGTGAATACCTGAACCATAAAAAGCCCGGCGTGTTTTCGCTGGGTATAACGAGCGTGGGTATCTCGGGTCTCTATGCGTCCCTTTGCTTGAGCTATTTTGCATTAAACATCATCCCGATGTATCCGGCGCTGGTCATCTGCGTATTGATCACGGTAGGGGCATTTATACTTTCAAGACGCTATAATTCGCAGACGATATCGGTGTTTGCCCTGGTCGGCGGATATATACCGATCATTTCGATTGCGGACGGTATCACGATGACATACGCTGCCATGGTGTACCTTGGCATATTGAACCTATTGGCGCTGACCTTTTCGTTTAATAGGAAGTGGAAGATCACCATGCTTTCCGGATTTTTTTTGAATTTGGCGGGTACGGGTTACATAACCCTAAATATGATAATGAACCGTCCATATGACACGTCGGTAGGCATTCATCAGATATCGACTATCATCTATACGTTTTTCTCGTTTGCGATGTACACGGCTATTCCTATAATAGGCAACTATCGAAAGAAGGAGGTTTTTGACAATCCTGATATTGCAGTATTGTGCCTAAATACCTTTTTTTCATCTGTGATGATGTACACGATACTCTATGCATTCGGCCTTTCACAATATAACGGTCTGTTTGCGATTGCGTTTGCGCTCGTTTATCTTTTATTGGGGCGTTTTGTCGAATCAAAGTTCGAAAATCAAATCAACGCTATGGCACTGTTCTATCTGACCGGGCTTATGTATGTGGTGCTTATTGTTCCGTTACAATTCGGCAATCAATGGCTGTCGCTGGGTTGGCTTGCGCAGGGGCTGTGCCTTGCCGTATACGGCATCCTCAAAAACGATCGAAATCTCAAACGCGCGGGTCTTACGATATGCGGGCTATGCTTATTCGCATTCGTGGTTTTTGACGTATTACCCATGTCTAACATCATGTTTGCGCAAAAGTACTTTGCGATTACACTGGGTAGTGTGGTCGTGCTTGCGGCACTTTTGCATAAGAGGGTCGCATTGAACTCGTATGAGAATGTCTTCAAGCTCGCGGTGCTGATCAATATATGGTTTTACCTTATATATCTGTCGTTTAGAGTAAAATCATATTTACTGTCGGGTGGCATAGGGTTATATGATACAGATTTCCTTGTGGGCCTGTTGTTAATAACAATCACGTTCATCACGGCGTTTGGGTTTACTCGCATAAGGCTGATACTTGACAATGGCGTTAGGTTCATATCGTTAGGTTTGTATTTGATAACAATTTTCAGCGTTTCGAGCCAGATGATGTCGGGCCGCTTGCTGAGGGTGATGCCCGGGGATGGATCTGTGCCGTTTTACGCCTTGGCTGTGTCTGGGATATTGTTCTTGGTTATAGGTGTGATTGCGGTCATAGCGCTGAGATATGTGATGATGTTTTTCGTGCTCGAGGCACGGATGCCGATGGAGTGGTTGCCTTTAGCCATGTCTATATATTTCTTTATTTTAATATCACAGATAATAATCACGCAGTATAGCGTTGCGATCACGAGTATTGTCATCAGCCTTGCATATGTGGTGTCTGCTCTCGGGTGGGTGGCGTTCGGGTTTTGGAAACGGTCTGCGTATGTACGCAAATTCGGGCTTGGGTTATCCGTGCTCTCTGCTGCAAAGCTGTTTTTGATAGACTTGCCCGATCTCTCGCAGGGTTACAGGATCGTTTCTTATTTTGCGTTTGGTATAACGCTGCTCGCGATATCGTTTATCTATCAGTATTTCAATAAGCGGATATTCAAGGAGGTGGATGGGGAGTTGGAGGACTAAACATTCATTTGTAAACGGTGGCATCGACATCGCTGTACGAATACTTGAAAGAAGGTGCGAAATGAAAAATAGAATTTATAAGGCTCCATATTCGGGTGAAGCACTGAGCCGTATCGCATATCCCTTGGGTGGCACGGGCGCTGGTATGATATGTATGCAGGGTACGGGTGCGATAGGCAGCGTCTCTGTGCGTAATAAAATGGATATACATAACGAGCCTAATATCTTTGCGGCGGTCACGGTAAAGAAAAATCAAGGCACAGAGAATATATCGGCTGTGCTCGAGGGACCTGTGCCAAAGGTAAAGATATTTGAGGCTCAGACACATGGGGGCAGTGCGGGTAACGGCTTACACGGTAAAAACTATGGACTGCCGCGCTTTGAAGATTGTACGTTTGAGTCGTCGTTTCCGGTTGCAACCATCAAACTGAAGGACAAGGACATCCCGCTAAGCGTTCAGATAAAGGCCTACAGCCCATTCATGCCCGGAGACGATTTCAATTCGTGCTTGCCCGGTGCGACGCTTGAATATCTGCTCACAAATACCTCGGACGAAAGTCTGGAGGCCGTCTATTACTTCGCGTCGTTTAATTTTATGCGCGAGGGCGACGGGGCTTGCGTGAGGAGCATGCTAAAAGACAGACCGCAAATGAAGGGATTTATACTGAGCCAGCCCCCGCTAAACGAAAAACATAAGCTGGGCGATTTCTGCGCGTTTGTCGAAGATGATGCCTATGTGGACGCGGCATGGTTTCGCGGCGGTTGGTTCGATACATTTACAATGCTCTGGAAGGACATACAAAAGGGGATATACGCGAACAAATCCCGTGTCGACGGAGACAGTGCAGGTGCTACACTTGCGATACCGTTTTACCTGAAGCCCGGCGAGAGCAAGGTCATCAGGTTGCATCTGTGCTGGTATGTGCCGTATAGCGATATCCGCGTCGGCACGCTAAAGGAAACCGATGGCTGCTGTTGCGGCGGGAGCTGCTCGGCTCAGCAAGAGAATAAGCCCACTTACGAGCCGTGGTATGCCACGGTGTTTCCAAATATAGAAGCGGTTTGCGAATATTTCGCAACGAATAGCGCTATGCTCAAGGAGCGTACTATGCGCTTCAGTGATGCCATCGGCAAGATAACACTTCCGGACGCGGTGGTCGATGCCGTGGATGCGAACCTTGCGATCATCAAATCCTCGACGATACTACGCGAAAAGGGCGGCCGTATGTGGGGTTGGGAAGGCTGTCATGATTGCGCGGGATGTTGCGAGGGTACCTGTACCCATGTCTGGAACTATGCGCAATCCATCCCGCATTTGCTGCCCACACTCGAACGCTCGTTGCGCCGCACCGAGTTCAACGAGTGTCAGGACGAACGCGGGCATCAGCAGTTCCGCGCGCCGTTACCGATAGCACCAAGCGCGCATGGATTTCATGCGGCTGCGGACGGACAGCTTGGCGGCATCATGAAGGTATATCGGGACTACCTGATCTATGGTGACAAGGCTTGGCTTGAGGAGCTTTGGCCAAAGGTGAAGATGAGCCTCGATTACTGTATAAATACCTGGGATAAACTCGGCGAGGGCATACTGCGCGAGCCGCATCACAATACCTATGACATAGAGTTCTGGGGTCCGGACGGGATGTGCGGTTCCTTTTACTTAGGCGCGCTCAAGGCCGCGATGCTGATGGCAGAGATCATGGGGGACAATGCCGGAAAGCGTTACGGCGCGCTTTATTTAAAAGGACGCAAGTATCTCGAAGAAAAGCTGTTTAACGGTGAGTATTTCTATCATGAGGTTATGAGAGACGGGCTCGAGGCTACGCTAAAGCCTGAGAACGAACATCCCGAGACCGCAGAGCTTTTAGCCGCCGAAGGGCCGAAGTACCAGTACGGCACTGGTTGTTTGTCAGACGGTGTTCTGGGTGCGTGGATGGCCGAGGTCTGCGGGGTAGGGGAGATACTCGACCGCGATAAGGTCAAGAGCCACTTGCTGAGCATCTTTAAATATAACTACAAACCGAGCCTAAAGCTTCACTCAAACCCGCAACGTCCGGGTTATGCGGTCGGTGACGAGGGCGGACTGTTATTGTGCAGTTGGCCGCGCGGGGGTAAGCCGTCACTGCCGTTTGTTTACAGCGACGAGGTATGGACGGGTATCGAATACCATGTGGCGGCGCATTTGATCATGCATGGATGCGTTGACGAGGGCTTGCAGATCGTTAAGACCTGTCGAGATCGTTATGACGGCATCGTGCGTAATCCGTATAACGAATACGAATGCGGTAACTGGTATGCTCGTGCGATGTCTTCATATTCGCTGCTGTATGCGCTGAGCGGCATATCTTACGATGCGACACGCTCCGTTCTCACGGTGGCACCTGTGATCAATGATGATTTTGTGAGCCTGCTGTCGACGGCGACCGGTTATGCACTCGTAGGGGTGAGAGACGGAGAGGCGTTTATAGAGGTTGTCGAGGGAGATATCAAGATATCCGGGATCGAGCACAGAAGGGCTTAGTCTAAGCTGCAAAAACTCGGGTTGCTTGGGTCTGCATTGACGCGAAAAGCCATAGTCTGTATACTATGATGAAAATTGCGCTGAACAATACTAATGGAAAAAAATATTAGTTTTGCACTAAGGAAAGGTGGTCTCATAAATGGACCAGCTACAAATGGCAATCGAAACACTGCTCGATTCGGAATTGACCTGTGTTGTGTACGACGAAAACGGGCATTGCTTTTCTTCGGAGGAACGTGGTGTGAAGCCGCTGTTGACGCTACTGACTGATAATAAGGACGGTATCTCGGGTATGTATGTCGCCGACAAGATCATCGGTAAGGCTGCGGCGATGCTGATGGTATATGGGCGCGTGAAGGAGTGTTATGGGCAGATCATCAGCACACCGGCACTTGAACTACTGGACCGTAGCAATATACCCGTTTCGTATGATATAGAGGTTCATTATATCGAAAACAAAGACAGGACGGATGTGTGCCCGTTGGAAAAATGCGTGTCAGGCATCGAGGACCCGCAGGAGGGCTTTTCCGCTCTGCAGACATTTGTGGAGGAGATGAGGAGGAAGGCATGATCAACGAAAAGCTACCGAGATTAGGCTTTGGGGCAATGAGGATGCCCACGCTGCAGGATGGGGCAATCGACATCCCACAGGTAACGGACATGATCGACCGCTACATGGAGGCGGGGTTCAATTACTTTGATACCGCGTATCCGTATCACAACGGCTTGTCCGAGACTACCCTCAAGCAGTGCCTGGTCGACCGTTATCCAAGGGACAGCTTCTACTTAGCAGACAAGCTGCCTATCTGGGCTGTGGGTTCGAAGGATGATCCCGAGCGGTTGTTTAAAGAGCAGCTTAAACGCTGTGGCGTTGAGTATTTTGATTTTTATTTAATACATTCTATGAATGCTGACCGCATCAAGATCGCTGAAAACAACGACGTATTTAGTTTTGTGCAAAAACTCAAGCAGGACGGACGCGCGAAGCATATCGGCTTTAGCTTCCATGACACGGCGGAGGTCTTGGACGATATACTGTCCAAGCATCCGGAGATGGAGTTTGTGCAGCTGCAGCTGAATTATCTGGACATAAAAAAGGGCAAGGCCGATAGCTGGTATCGTGTTGCGCTCAAATACAATGTCCCGATTATTGCGATGGAGCCCGTAAAGGGCGGCACACTCGCTGATCGGCTTCATGCGGACGTAAAGCAGGTGTTTACGGACGCGAACCCAGAGGTGTCGGTCGCGTCGTGGGCACTGCGTTATGTATCTGGCTTGGATGGTATCATAACGACACTGAGCGGTATGTCTAACATCGACCAGCTAAATGACAATGTGCGTACATACAAGCAATTTACTGTGCTGACCGCTGACGAGCAAGCCGTCATCGACAAGGCACTTAAGGAGATGTCGAAGCTCTCGGTGATCCCGTGTACGGATTGCAAATATTGCATGGAGCAATGCCCACAGGGCATCGAGATCCCCGTCGCGTTTGCTTATTACAACGAGGTCAAAAACGGGGGCGGCAGGTTTAACTGCGGTCTGATGTACAATACGATACCTGAGGGCCACAGGGCCGCCGACTGTATCGAATGCGGGAATTGCATACCATTATGCCCACAGGGTATTGATGTCGTAGAGGAACTGAAGAAGGTCAGAGCGGAATTTGCACAATAATACCACCGATTCACACTATTTTTACGGATTTGCACGGATACAAATACAAAATGTTTGTTATCCGTGTAAATCCGTTTTTATCTGTGCAAATCCGTGGTGAAGGTTTTCTTTTACGACGTTTTCTTGTAAATCAGTTCGTTTAGCCGTTTTTTCAAGGCAATAATTTGTGCTGACAGCTTTTGTTCGTCAATTTCTTCTCTTTGTCTGTCAAAAATCTCGCCAAG
>CAZUNC010000105.1:0-8192 GCA_964621475.1 uncultured Defluviitaleaceae bacterium
ATTTGCTTATACCCGTCTTGGATGCGCAGTGCCATCTCAAGATCGGTAGACAGCAGCGTCCATTGGTGCGTCTCGCGCAGTGCGTCGAGTTGTGACCTATATGTAGTAAAATCCTGAGTGGTGCAAGGATGAGGTTGAAATTTGTTTTTCAAGGAGACCATGATGTCCGCTACATTTAAGATCCAGAGGTCGGTCATTCCTGTTTCAGAGTAGCCGAGCCGTTCAAACACGGCGGATAGGGAAAACAACGGAAAATAGCTGTTTTCACCGTTCGAGAGTGTACCGAACAGATCGTGACGCTCTATGAGCGTGGATATGTATATTAGATCCTCATGCGTAAATGTAAAGCCATGGGCAGTATAGAGCCTCTCGAGCTTAATAAGCCCCGAGGCCTTGATGTTTTTGAATATGAAGCCACCCTCCATCGCGTGTCGGTGGTTGATCACGGTCTTGCCTACATCGTGATAATACGCGGCTAACATCAGCGTCAGGCTACGTTTACCCTGCTCGATGTCAAAATAGTTAAGCAGGTGCGCCATCATGGACACCACGTTTACGAAATGATTCAAATGTCCCATGTTGGATGGGAGCTTTTCAGGTGAAAACAACTTCAAATAATCCTCGGCAAACGGCAAGACCTCGCTGTCTACTGCGCCTTGTAGGCTTTGCCTTACGCGCTCGAGGCAAGAAAAGTAATCCCGATCACCAATGATTGAAAATAACATCTAAGCTCTCCTCAACGTGTATCCCAGTCCGTGCAACATCCGGACCGCCGTCTTTATGGCCTCCCTGTCAAACATCTTTATCTCGTCGGTCAGATTATCCCAGCAGGTTATACAGTCATGTAATTTCTTTGCGTCGTCGCGTACCGGTGCATATCGCCAGCCCTGCAACAGTCGTTCGGCGTTCCAGCGGCCATGCTCAAGCTTTGCCATATGCTCGAGGTCGTCTGATGGGATCTGGTATAGGTCCGCATCCGCGTCGCGCTGAATGATCTCGTATCCGCATAACCCGAATATCGTGAGCCAGTAGCGCACCTGGTCGATATTGGCGTGGCGATAGTCCTCGGGCAGATCCTCCCATGGCAGCGCCGCGGGGGTATCGCGGAAGAACTGTTCGGTATAGCGATCGAGCATGAGTTTTAGCTTCGCGTCCTGTATGCCCTTGTAGTTGTCATGGGTGAGGCGTGCGGCCTTTGTAATCGTTTCCTCGTCGAAGTCCGTAAGACGTTTTGCGAACAAGCCCAACAGCGTTTCCTTTTCATATGGGATCGCAGTTATGGTATGGCTGTCGGCATAGAGGCTGTTGTTTGCAAGCGGTTGTTTGCTCGCGTCATCGTAGATCAGCAGCTTGTGTCCCTGTGAGACGAAAATCTGACAATATAACGAGGCCTTGTGGCCACCGCCCGACACCACGACAAGGTAACGCTTCGACCCGTCACCGATCAGCTCGTCGATGTTGTCGATCTGCGCGAACGGCTCATCGTCGAGGTTTATATGTATGATCTCGCTGACATCTATGTTGAAACGGCCAACGCCGACGAGCTCCTCGGCCTGCGGCGCGTCACCACTCTCCCAATGACGTATCGCGTTATTGATCAGCTTGATGATTAGCCTCGCGGCTTCGCGGCTGTGCACGGTCTTGTTCAGGAATATCCGCTCGGCCTTAAATAGCTCGGTGATCGAGACGTGACGGATGTCCTTGTGTAGGTTTACATAGTTGATCGCTTGCGAATATGCTTCGAGTGCCGCATCGTTGTTTTCGGCTGCGAGCTCGAGCCGCCCCATCGCAAGATATGCATTTGGAAGCTCTATCTCCGATGCGATATGCGCTCGGCAGATATTTACGCCGTTGGCGATCGCTCCCGAGAGCATCTCAAAACGACCAGATGCGCCCCAAGTGACCTCGATGATCCTGTTTAATATGTATGGGTTCTCGGGCTCAAGCCTATACGCGCGGCTCAACGCGTTTTCGGCCAGCGACGGGTTCATGCCCGAATAGATCACGCAATCCGCCAAACAGACCAGCGTTTTTGTATATAACTTCTTTTCCTTTAGCCAGAGGTTGCTGCGGTCTGTATCCAGGTAGCGGTATTGTTGTTCTATGGCCCTCAAAAGCTTTTCACCCCGGATAAAATCCTTTGACATCAGATCAAAATCCGCAAGTGAACAGAGCGCGTAACCCAAGGTCACGGCCTCGTTCGGCAGTGTTAGGGCGTTTTGCTCGTTGACATACGGGGAGAGCTGCTCGACTGCCTCGGCATACATACCCAGGCTCGCGTATAGCTCTGCGTTCTTGTACGCATATGGCCGCTTGCTCTTTTCGGAGGCTTCGAGATTTTTGATGACGTTGTTGTTGGAAATGATCTTAAGAACGGCGTCCTCGGGCAGATAGGAGGTGAAGTTGATGCTGTATTTGTCAAAGTCGTAGATGAAGTCCTTGAATTGATTGTCGATGACCTCGAGCGCAGCCGCTATGCGAGAGCTGTCACGCTCGTATTTGTCCATGACCTTAAATGGGGATTTGTATAACCTATCGTGTACGCAGTCCGACCAAGCGTGCTGCAGCATCGTTCTGATCTGTATTTCGGCCTTCAGATCGCCCGTGATCTCAGGTTTTGTATCCACGCCGAGTAGGTTGTCGCTTTTTATAGAAATGACATAGTGCAGCGAGCGGTAACCGAATTCCTTTGTACTCAGTCGTTTCCCCGCGTCGAGGCTGTTCTGATAATCTACATTAAAATGCTTTTCAATGAATGCGGCTATCTCGTTGGCTTGATCCATAGTCTGTGTGATCACACGACCACCGCAAAGATCCGTGCAACGGTCAAACGGGTTACGCCCTCCGTCACAGTAGTTCTTGCGCACGAGCTTCTCTGTAAAGCTTGCGACCTTTTTGGAACGTACCTGAACGATAGACTGCGGCGCGACGCCCGAGCATAAGCGTTCGAGTACCTCTCTGAGTACACGCGCGTAACATTCGTAATCCTCGGCGATCCGCGCATAGCGTATCGCATATACGCGTTTCTGGTCGGTTTCGTTCTTTGTCAGCTCCGATATCTCGTGCTCGCGCAGAGCCTTTCTGAGCATCGAATACGCGCGACGATACTTCGATACGCGTTGAAGATCCTTTTCTGTCGGTGACGGTATGCGGCTGATGTTCATGTTGTCGTTGAGGTCCGCTAACTTTACGCGTCCCGCGAGCGGTTCGTCGGAAAGGCTGCTGATGTATTCGAGATAAGCGTCCTCGCCCTCGATATTATCATGGCGGGTCAGAGCAACGACCGCGTGTACGATCTCTTCATCAAAGCCTTCGGCGCGCAGACGATCGGGTGTAAACTGCTTGTTGTCCTCTAGCACGTCATGCAAAACCGCGGCGATACGCATGGGCTCGTCAGTAAAAGACGACGCGACGCGGATCGGATGCAGTACATATGGCTCTCCCGCCTTGTCGAACTGGCCCGCATGTGCTTCAAACGCAAGCGCAAGCGCTTTATTGAAATCAGACATATCATTCACTCCAATCATAGTGAGGAATCCTTCTTAACAGTATGTGGAGGTGAATATACCATATGTGATATAGGTGGTCAACAAAGTGACGTGATGTGGTTGGTGATGAAGTGAATATTGCTGTATTCGTAGTGCAATGGTAAGATGTTGAAAATTACGTGCGCGGAGTTATGGAGTGTGTTTATATTATCGGAGGTTGATTATGGGTGGAATTGACAAAACAATCGATTGTGTGATCATTAACCATGCCGGTAGCCTGCATAAATGCATAAATTATAGTTGAGCCGACAAACTTAAATCCCATTTTCTTGAGGTCGCGACTTATCCTATCGGATAATTGGGTGCTTGAGGGCAAATCCTCAATTCTTTCAAAATGGTTGACAATCGGCTTGCCATCCACATAACCCCAAATGAATTTATCAAAGCTACCGTACTTTTCTGCGACCTCAAGAAATCGCTTAGCATTAGTTATTGCTGCATTGATTTTCAAACGATTTCTGATAATGCCCTCGTTTGCCATAAGCTCTTCGATTTTTGCATCATCATAGAGCACTATTTTAGTTGGGTCAAAATCGTCAAAAGCCTTTCTGTATGTATCACGCTTTTTTAAGATAGTGAGCCAAGAAAGTCCTGCTTGCGCACCTTCTAAAATAAGCATTTCAAATAGAGTTCTGTCATCGTGAACAGGACGTCCCCATTCGTTATCATGGTAGTCATAAAATATGGGGGATTCATTCGCCCAAAAACATCTGATTTTTTCGTTCATAAAAGCTACTCCTTTTTAACAAGTTTTTTGTCCAAAGATTTGCATGAGATCACCACAAAAATTATTCTAGCTCATAAACGTGACAACAGCGCGTCATGTTTATGTTTGGCTATTTGGTTTGAATATCCCATCGTTATTGCTCCAGACGATGAAGTTAATCTAATCTTTATTTTTATATTCAAAACACCGCCCTTTGAGGGGGTGCATGTAGTCTGTCATCACCCTAGAAGAATTTTTCCTTATAATATGACACACAGTTGTCCAGTCTGTAGGTTATAATCGGTCTATCGACATAAGGTATGGAATTGAACAAGCAGACAGAATATTAACCGGCTTGGATTAATTAACCGGTGGGGAGACCCAGGTACAAATGTTATACGCACGGAGATGTTTTGCCACGGAACTTTAATTCATGGAGGGGGACATTATGAGTAAGTACGAAACTGTAAACAAGATTATGACCGAGCGCTTCGGTCACGACAGCCTTATTTCGGTCGCGACCGCAGAAGGCACGCAGCCATATGTGCGCACGGTTGACGGCTATTATGAGGACGGTGCGTTCTATATAGTTACATATGCGCTTTCAAGCAAAATGAAGCAGATAGAAGCAAATCCTCAAGTCTCGGTTTGCGGCGAGTGGTTTACAGCCCTCGGTATCGGCGAAAACCTTGGCTATGTCAGAGATGAGCGCAACGCGGCAATGATGGCGAAGCTGCGCGAAGCATTTGCGTCGTGGTATAGCAATGGTCACGTCAACGAGGACGATCCAAATACATGCCTCCTGCGCATCAGACTTACAAAGGGCGTGCTTATAGACCACGAAAAGAAATATGGCGAGTGGCAATATATCGTAGATTTTTCTAATCAGACGGTTTAAAAACAAAACCTTTACCACGGATCGGCACGGATAAAAAACGGATTCGCACGGATAAACCACTTATTTATATGGTGTTATCCGTGTGAATCCGTTTAAATCTGTGTAAATCCGTGGTAAAGGTTTTTAAAATCCTACTCTATCTACCTCATCACAGCCTTAAAATAAAACTCGAACTCTGTATCGCGGTACGGGTCTATACCGGCTATGCGTTTATCCCCGCCTGTGCCGATGTCCGTGCCTATACCGGTCTGGCGGTTGATGATACGCATGACGGTACGGTAGGTCTCGGGCAGCATGGGTTGGTGCGTGGCCATCTCAAGTTCATGCGGCAGGTACGGCAGCGCGCAAAGCTCGAACGGCTTGTCGGCGAATACCGCTATGCCGCATTCGTCGGCGGAGGTGAGCTTCGCGTGCCTCACGCCTGTACGGTTGCCGCACTCCTGTGGGCGTATATACGGGGTCAGATTGTTCCAGACATTCGTACGGAACACGCCGAGCCGCGCACCCGTACGGCGGTCGCGATAGTTTTCGTCGGGGCCCATACCGTAATATTCGAGGTTGACCATGTCGCCGGGTACGCTCAGTAGCATTCCGATCTCAGGTATCGGCGGTACGCCGCCCGATAAGATGCTCGTGCCATGCGCACCGCGGTCCATGTCGTTTACATGCGCGGCTCCGCCTGTGTGCATGTTTACCTTAACGATGCCGTCGCCATATATCGTATAGGTCACAACGCATGGCAACTCCACCACGGGCAGGAAATAGGTGTAGGTCAGCACGGGTGCGTATGCGTCGTCGTTTATCGTGAAATCCGTTATCTGTGCGTATAACCCCGCTAATTTCCAAGGAGCCCAGAGGATGTCGCGGCGGTATTCCTTGTCGATGTCCGTTGGTGCGCGCCAGAAGTTCGGGGTAGGAGGCGCATATAGGATCTCCTCGTCCGTATGCCTGTATGAGAGCATGCCTTTAGTTTTTGAGAATACACACGAGAAATGCTCGCCGTGCACACCGATGTTGTGCGGGCTGCGGGCGATCGTCATGCGCTTTCTGAGTGGCATGTAGGGCTTCGGGTTATTGTCGATGATGTATTGTGAAAAGGCTATCTCATGACCCGCTTCACACCATATCTCGTCCCTCGCAGTACGCAATGAAAAGTCGAACACGTACTCGCCGAAATCCGCGCTGTCAGGCAACACGATGACACCGGAGATACGCGTCTCGCAGTCCGGTGACACATCGGCCACAAAGCTCTTTGAGCCGAGGAACACGCCCGAGAAATAGACCGTGACGACAAGCTTGAAGTAGTTTAGGTTTGTAAATAGGTAGTTATTTTTGATGATCAGGTCGGAGCCGTCGACCATAAAGCCGACGCTCTGGTAGCAGGCCTTGACCTCGCTGATCTTCGGGGAGAGCTCGCGGTTTGCGAACACGATGCCCTTGCCTGAGAAGTAACCGTCGTTCGGGATATCATCGAAATCACCGCCGTAACCCAAGAAGTCGTTACCGAAGCGGTCACGCGCAAGCAGCGCCTGATCGATAAAATCATAGATGAACCCACCCTGGAAACTCGGGATGCGGTACATAAGCTCCTGATAATCGGCTATATTCGCGCATGCATTTGCGAGGGTATGGCCGTATTTTGTGAGGATCAGCGGTTTGTCGGCGTAACTGCGGCAAAACTCCTCGACCATGTCCACGGGCGGCATGATGAGCCCGTAGATATCCGACGCGTTCGAGTATGCGGGCCTGTACAATTCTCCGTGGTAATGCACGAGCCTTGTTTGGTCGCGTTCCTTTAGGTATTTGTGCATGGACTTGAAGCTCTCTCCACAATAGGTCTCGTTGCCGAGCGACCATATCAAAACGCTCGGGTGGTTCTTGTCGCGGTGATACAAATTCATAACGCGATCGAGAAATACCGATTCCCATACGGTCTCGTCTGAGCAGCCCTTCTTATTACCGCTGCGCCATATCGCGGAGGTGCAGAGGTTCGTCTCGTCCATTACGTATAGCCCATACTCGTCACATAGGTCATAGAATATCGGGCTCGCGGGTACATATGATGTACATACCGCGTTGATGTTATGGCGTTTCATCTGGACGACATCCCAGAGCATGTCCGTTGCGGTCAGGCAACGCCCATGTACATGCGAAAACTCGTGACGGTTCACGCCCTTTATCTCGAGGCGCCGACCGTTTAGGCACATCGTTCCCTCGATCAGCTCAAAACGTCTGAAGCCTATCCGATACGGGATCTGCTCGATGATCTTGCCGTTTTCGGCCAGGCTTATGACCATCAGGTACAGATAAGGGTATTCGGCACTCCAAGGGGTAATGTCCTCGACAGGCAGCGATAGATGCAGGGTTTCGTTGTGAAAGGTCGTGAATGGGGTCTCGTCGAGCTTTTTGACATCATACATGTCATAGACGCTCACGACAGCGGACAGCTCGGGCTTGTATCCCGAGAGGCATATCTCCACATCCAAAAGCCCGGTCATGTTGTCGGGCATCAGTGCAGGCTTCGCGGTGAAGTCATATATATGCGCATGCGGGCGCGCATATATATACACGTCCCTAAAGATGCCCGAGAATCTGAAGAAATCGTGATCCTCGAGCCAGGATGCGGTTGTGTGTTTTAGGACGAGAACGGCGAGCTTGTTGTCGCTGCGGCGGATATGCTGCGTGAGTTCAAAGTCCGAGGCCGTAAAGCTGTCCTCGGAGTAGCCGATAAAATGCCCGTTGAGCCAGACATAGAACGCGGTCTCGACACCTTGGAAGCTGATGTAATAGCGTCTGTCCAGATCAAAGCCATCGGGCAGGTCGAAGTATTTGACATAGGCGCCGACCGGGTTGAAACGCCGTGGAATTTCGGGCGGGTACAATTCCTCGAGGCCGTCCCACGGATACGCGGCCATCAGGTAACATGGCTTGTCGTATCCGTGCATCTGTATATGTGATGGGACCTTGATATTACACCACGCGCGGCAGTCGAACCGCTCCTCGTAGAAATGCTCGGGATACGATCCGACGTTTTCGTAAA
>CAZUNC010000106.1:0-8129 GCA_964621475.1 uncultured Defluviitaleaceae bacterium
AACCTATGTTCTGATCAAACATATTCATAATCCGGACGATATGCTCGTATATTTATAAAATAAAACGTTATATTTCCAGCAGGAGGTACAGTAATGAAGATGACATTTCCGGGTATGCGGCTTATAATGAAGATTACACAGATATGGGTTCTGATACTCTGCGTGTTGATGGCGGGTTGTTCGAGCAGGCCTGTGAAGTCGCTAAAGGAGCAGAGCGCGTATGAAAAGATACAAAAGCTTCTGATGAATATGGAGACCTACCAATGTGAGGCGAGTGTCGAGTATAAATCCAATAAGGGTTCAAACACCTACGAGACGATCCAGAAGGTTAAAAGCTCTGGTTCGTATCGCGTAGAGGTTATAGCACCCGATGCGGTAGCCGGTAATGTGACGATGTCAGATGGCAGCAAGATCTACCAGTTCAACAAGAAGATTAAGGGTAAGATCGCCATGAGCACGGATGAAACCCAGGAACGCAGCGAGATATTCCTGACCAACTTTATCCGAAACTACATAAAATCCCAAGAGGTTTCCATAAACGTGGCGAATATGGATAATCAGACCTGCACAGTGATGGAAGCGACGGTGCCCGGGGATCACCCGTACATCAGCACCGAAAAGCTATGGGTCGATAACAAGACACTGATGCCCGTACGCCTCGTGATATATGATCAGCAGGGGTCGGAGCGGATATTGTGTACGTTCAAGAGCTTTTCATACAATGTCCGGATAGATGATGCGGAGTTTGTAATGGAGACGGAAACCCCAAAGACTGAGAATACAGAGAAGACCGAAAAGAAATAGGGTGGAAGAATGGAATACAAAAGAGTTTATGCGCAGATAGACCTCGATAATATAGCCAATAATATGTCGGCAGTAAGAAAACATGTGAAAAAAGACACAAAGGTCATGGCCGTCGTAAAGGCCAACGGTTATGGCCATGGTGCGCTCGAGGTGTCAAAGACCGCGTTATATAACGGTGCGGATTATTTGGGTGTGGCGATATGCGAGGAAGGTATCTGGTTACGTGAAAACAATATACATGAGCCGATATTGATACTCGGATATACGCCCGAGGCTCAGAATGGATTATTGGCCGAATACGGGCTCATACAGACGGTGTTTTCGGAACAGAGCGCACAAGCCGTTTCAAGAGCCGCTGTCAAACATAAAAAACGTGTCGCGGTACATATCAAGATCGATACGGGCATGAGCAGGTTAGGCTTTTTGCCCGATCGGGACTCTGTGGATGCGATATGCCGGATAACCTCGCTGCCTAATATTGATGTCGAGGGCATATATAGCCACTTCGCGACATCGTCGTCCGAAGAGTCAACACGTATGCAGCTTTGCGCGTTCATCGGTCTTCTAGATCGGCTTAAGCAACGTGGCATCGAACCGCCGTTGAAGCATGTCTCGAATAGTGGTGCGTTAATATCATATCCGGATATGCATATGGACATGGTGCGTGCGGGTATACTGTTATATGGATTGCAGCCGCACGACGGCGCACATGACATAGGTCTGAAGCCCGCCATGAGCTTAAAGACCCAGATCAGCCTGATAAAGACACTGCCCGCGGGGGTGGGGGTAGGATACGGATCTACATACCACACGAGCCGTGAAACTCAGGTGGCGACTGTGCCGGTTGGTTATGCAGACGGTTATTCGCGGGATATGGCCAATAGGGGTCGTGTGCTCGTGCACGGCGAATACGCGCATGTGATCGGTGCAATCTGCATGGATCAGTTTATGATCGATGTAACGGGTATAGATGGGGTAAAGCCCGGTGATCCCGTGACGCTGTTTGGCACGGATGGGGAGCGGAGCATTTCCGTAGACGAGCTGGCTGCGATACAGAATACGATCAATTATGAGATAGTATGCGGTATAGGAAAACGGGTGCCGAGGGTATATGTAAAGAACGGGTCAGTGATTAAGATAGAGGAATAAAACATAAGCAGAAAATGAGCTCAACATAGGTATAAACCGCCGTCGTACCGGGCATAATACAACAGATAATACAAATGGTCATATGTATATGCTTTTTACGGACGGAGGTATTGTTGGTGTTGGTAAGGAGAGGCGATATATTTTATGCCGATCTAAGTCCGGTGATCGGCTCGGAGCAAGGCGGCGTGCGGCCTGTTCTGATAGTGCAAAACGATGTGGGAAACCGATACAGCCCGACGGTGATATGTGCGGCGATAACCTCGCAGATAAATAAAGCCAAGCTGCCTACACATATTGAGATAGACAGCTCGCAATACACACTGGTCAAGGATTCGGTCATACTACTCGAGCAGGTCAGGACGATAGACAAGAAGCGGCTCAAGGAAAAGATATGTCGGCTCGATGATGCGATGATGCAGAGGATCGACAAGGCATTGCTGATAAGCATGGGACTCATATAGTACATAGACGTAAGCATGACGCATATCGGTTCATGGAACGGTTGGAAACAACCTTTCTGTGAACCGATTATTTTATGTTGTTTAATGCGAACACTTTTGTTATACTTTCGACAGAAACTGCTTATAAAACGGCATATCATAAACAGGAGAAGTGGTATGAATAAACGGCTAATTAGGAAATTCATAATGATAGTGGGGTCGATGGTTGGAGCGTTTGCACTCGTACTGACCGTTGGAATGGTAATCTATTTTAAAAACACGGAAGCAAGAGCGGAGCATCTAAGAGTAGAGGCTACAACAGAACCTGCGCGGGCTATGGCTTCGACGAAGCCGGATGAAGAGGGTAAAAACGAGGCGGACGTGCAAGCGGAGGATGAGGCCGAACCTACTCCCGAGCCTACACCTAAACCCAAAAACAGTACAGTGTTTTTGATGGTTGGTATCGATGACGAGGCTAACCTGACGGATACGATTATGCTTGGCAACTTCAATCACGTCACATCGCGGATAGATATCATGAGTATACCGCGCGATACGCGCATAAGCTTTTCGGAGGAACGCAAGGCAAAAATGCGTGAACTGGACCTGCACCCACCGGCCAATCAATCGATAAAGATCAATTCTGTGTACAGCTATGGCCGTAAATACGGATTAACGCTGTTGAGCGAAGAAATCAATGACCTGCTCGGTATAGAGATAGATTATTACTTCGGCGTAGATCTAAAGGCATTTAAGGATATCGTGAATATGTTAGGCGGTGTGGATGTGATCGTGCCTAAGGGCGGCATGTATTATGAAGACCCGCATCAGAACCTACGTATAAGCCTGCCCGAGGGCCCAGTGCATCTGGATGGTAAGAAGGCCGAGCAGTTTGTGCGTTTCCGCGAGGGTTATGCAAACGGTGACCTCGGACGTGTTTCCGCACAGCAGGGCTTCTTGAAGCAGATGCTCAAGCAGGTATTAAATCGTCAGAATATCATGAGCAACCCGGTTGGTATCGCTACAACTATATTAACGAACATGCAGACGAATTTCGGCGTTGAGGACGTACCGAAGTACGTTAAATATATCACATCGATAGACTCGGACATGCTCGAATTCCATACCCTACCTGGTGAGGGTCAATATATAGGCAAGACCTCATACTTCATCGTGGACGGTAAGGCAGCTGCGGATTTGATCAAAGAACTATTTTTCGCAGATGAATTCGGAGACGAAACCGGTAACGAAATGACTGCACCTGATACGTCGGTGGCATCGGATAAACCAACCGCAACATCAACAGCCACGGCAAAGCCAACGGCAACCGCGAAACCTACAGCAACCGCAAAGTCAACGGCTACAGCAAAACCTACGGCTACAGCAAAATCGACGGCTACCGTGAAGCCCACGGCTGCTGCTACCTCGAGCAAGAGTCAACGCATACGCGTATTAAATGGCAGCAATGTCTCGGGTATAGCTGCGAAATATAGGGATCAGCTTGAGCAGGACGGATATTCCGTCTTAGATGTGAGTACATATACCGGTACGCAGAAGGAAAAGACCCGCGTATACATAAGGGAAAAGGGCGGCAACAGCGAACAGACCGCAAAGGATCTGACCGTGTATTTCAAGGAAGCCGAGGTAGTCGTGGACAAGAATATAGATTCTAACTACGACATAGTTATAATAACGGGGTTAAACGAAAAATGACAGGATTCTGGCTCAAGATCATCGCACTAGTCACTATGATCATAGATCATACAGGTTTATTGATGGGGAATGTGTTGATAATGCGTGCCATCGGGCGCATTGCGTTTCCGATCTATGCGTTTTTGGTCGCACAAGGCTGCCACAAGACGCGTAATATAAAGAAGTACATGCTGCGTCTCGGGATATTTGCATTGATATCGGAGGTGCCGTTTGATCTTGTAGCCGGTCGCGCCCTGTTTGTGTTGAGCAAACAGAATATCTTCTGGACGCTGTTATTAGGTGTGCTGACGATATTCGTCCTTGGGCGCGATATTAAAACATATATAAAATACCCGCTCGCGGCTATATGCATTGCGGCGGGTGATTTGCTTTATACGGATTATGGTACAAAGGGCATTGTGTTGATCCTTGCGTTATATTTCCTCGATACCCGCGCGTTACAGCTGATGGTTATAGCTGTGTTTGCCGCGGTGACTTATATTGGATTAGATATAGGCATGTACATGTTGTTTGCCGGGTTCACGGCTCTAACATTACCGATAATATGGCTCTATAACGGGGAACGCGGATATAGGGATCCGCATTATCTGTTTTATTGGGCATATCCGGCACATCTGCTTTTAGGGGCGTTATTGGTGAGACTGCTGTAAAAGGGAATTTGGGATTAATAGGAGACGTGTTTTATGTCAGCGGGGATCTGTATAATATTGGTTACCCATGGCGTTGATCTATTCAATGCCGTAAAGAAGGAATTGCTTTTTAAAGAAAGCGTTGAAATGGTGCTGAGCGTACCGGACTTACTCGGAGCCGAAAAGAAGCTGTCGCCTGTGAGCAGAAACCTTGTTGTTATCGATATCGACACGGTGGATATCGACGCGCGCCAAATACAGGGGCTCGTAAATTCGCGAAAGGCTAAGCTTGTATCGACCTCCGTTTCGCCCGAAAAGGCCGCAGCGTTTTATAATGCGGGCATAAAGGAGTTCGCTCAGAGGCCCTCTCTTGATAACAAGATAGCGGTGTCATCGTTTGCGCGTCATCTGCTGACACAATTGAATGCGGTAAAGAACTCGAACCCTATCCTGAAGCCCAAGCCCGAGCAAAACCCGACACAGCCGGTCGTATATCCCGCGAGCGCCTATGTAATCACGTCCGTGTTGGCGGTAGCAGCATCGACGGGTGGTACGGACGCGCTGGAAAAGGTGCTCAGAGCCCTGCCCGCTAATATACCACCGACAGTGATCGTACAGCATATGCCGTCGGGTTTTACACGCATGTTCGCGGAGCGGTTGGACAGCATATGTGCGATGGAGATCAAGGAGGCAAAAGACGGCGACTTTCTGCGTAAAGGGCTTGTACTGCTCGCTCCGGCGGACTCGCATATGCGGATCACGCGTAAAGGGGACCGGTATGCGGTGGAGTGCTTCGTCGGGCAAAAGATTCATGGCGTGATGCCGGCTGCGGATGTGTTGTTTGATAGTGTTGCGTTGTTGATGAGGGATAAGGCGGTTGGTGTGATCTTGACCGGCATGGGGGCGGACGGCGCGCAAGGACTGCTTCGCATGCGTAAAAACGGCGCGCGGACGATAGGTCAAAACGAAGAGACCTGTGTCGTATACGGGATGCCGAAGTTGGCGAAGAATATAGGCGCGGTCGAATATGAATTGCCTCTGGATATGGTCGCCGGAAAGATAATAGAATTGATAAAATAGTGGGGGTAAATATGCGTTGCACAAGGGAATATTACAATGACATGCTGGAATGCCTGTCTAAAGCGTTCGGAGAGAATAAAAACTGGTTCCAACGGAATTGCGGGCATGTCGTGCCGTTTTACGAGCAGGCAAACGACACTGATTTTAACAATCATTTTATACATTTGGAAGACGGTAGGGTCGCGGGCGTAGTCGGCTCGTACTTGATGGACTTTGACCTATTGGATGTGAGGCTCTCTGCGGCTGGCATAGGCCAGGTCAGTTGCTTGCCCGAATATAGGGGTAAGGGGATAATGTCCTCACTGATCAAGGAAGCTATTACAGATATGGAAAGCTCCGGCACAGACATATCGGTCTTGGGCGGTGATCGCTTCAGATACGCACATTTCGGATATGAATTCGGCGGGATCGAAGGTATCTTATACTTCGACAAGAATAGGATTGAAACTCCCAAAGATACATATTATATAAACGAGCCCCGTATCGAGGATATCTCGATGCTGAGACAACTATACGAGCGTTTACCCTCGCGTGTATACCGATCGGATGAACTATTTGAAAGGCACCTGTTACGAGGGAACGTACGCTTTGTGACCGCACGTCTGGAAACGTGTACACATGCGCAACCTTCACAAGCTCAGGCTGCGGTTGCTTACCTTGCGTATAAACCGCAAAACCCATCCCATATACTGGAAATCAGCGGCGATACGGCGGCCTTGCCCGCACTGCTTCATAATCATTTCGCCGAGCACGGTATTGAAAGCATTAGGACATATATGCCTGTTCATAGCTGTGAAGTGAGCCGTTATCTTTATTCGATATGCTCTTACTATGAGATGCGCCCGGCTTTTAATATCAAAATAGTTAACCCAAATTCAATAATTGAAAAGTTCGCGCATTCGAAAGCATTTAATCCGATCATGAAGGCCTTGCCTGCAATAACGGATGATAACAAAGAGGAAATCTGTAGGCGACTGTTAGGCTTTACACTGAACCCTTGTTGCGGTGAGGTCGTAACGCAGTATGGCAACGCTGGCCTATGGTGCTCTGAGCTCGACCATGTTTGAAAACACTTGAAAGGGTTCATCAATGCATTTATATAAATATAACATAAAAACCCAACCGTTGCGTAAAGCCGCAATCGGTTTACTTGCGTGCGGCGTTCTGACACTGGGCTTGACCGGCTGCGGATCGGCTATAGAGACGGGTGGAACTATAGATGAACCGCCCGCACTGGAAACTTCCATGGAATCGGCTGATGCATCTGAGGTAACACCGACACAAACTCACACTCCGACACCAACACCTTCACCAACACCTTCACCTACACCGGTACCATCCCCTACTCCAACACCGGATATCGGCCCGCAGCCTCCGAACGAGGTCGGACAGATCATGATAATTATGTACCACGGCATAACGAAGGGTAAGCCTCCGTCATCGTATCAACGATCGGTTGAGGGACTCAGGAGCGATCTGACTAATCTATATGAAAAGGGATACCGACTCATGAAGCTGTCGGACCTTATAAATAACAACATCACAGTAAACGCGGGCTATTCTCCTGTGGTTATAACATTTGACGACGGCATGGGCTCGTCATTCTCGTTGCAGGAATCGGATAAGGGCTTGATCCCCTCTGAGGATTGCGGCTTGGATGTTATAGAGAAATTTGCAACCGAGCACCCGGACTTCGGAAAGACCGCCGCGTTTTTTATCAACGGCGCGAGTGAGCAGTTCAAGGGGGCGGGGACGTTGAAGGAGCGGCTTAAGTTTCTGATAGATAACGGATATGAGGTCGGTAGCCATAGCTATACGCATGACAGCATGGCTAATATGAATGCGGAGAAGCTGCAAGCCGCGATAGGAAGACAGGATCAATATATAAGAGAGTTGCTGCCCGGTTATGAACCGGTGGCATTGGCATACCCATATGGCGCGCGCCCGGGCAAACAGCTCTGGCCGCTTGTATTAGATGGCACATATAACGGAACAGCATATAAATACCGATTGGCGGTGCGTGCGGGCATAAGTGCGGCGAAGACTGCGCCGAACGCGATCGGTTATGATCCGCTCAACACCCCCAGGGTCAGAGGCTCCGATGAAATGGAAGGAGATCTGGGCTGGTTCATCAGGCACAACGATGCAAAACCCCAGCTGCGTTATGTCTCGGACGGTAATCCGAATACGGTTACGGTGCCGCAGGCGTATGAGGAGATGGTAAATAAGGAGAGCCTGGGTGGCAAGGAGCTTGTGATTTCAAGGAAAAAGTAAGGTCTTAAAAATAATTCAAAATAATTTTAAAAAAAGTGTT
>CAZUNC010000107.1:0-8023 GCA_964621475.1 uncultured Defluviitaleaceae bacterium
CATCGTCCTCCTCATCGAGTAGATCTAAAAGCTTGTTCATGCGCTTGATATCCTCGGGATCGGACAGCGTAGTCATAGTCTGCGGCACATAACTGACCTCCGCTGAGTATATCGGAATACCCGCACTCTCGATCGCCTCGCGGACAGCCGAAAAGTCCTCCGGTGCCGTCTCGATCTCATAGCCCTCGTCCGATGCCTCAAAATCCTTCGCACCTGCATCGAGCGCAAGCATCATCAGTTCATCCTCATCCGCTCCGCTGCGCTCAACCATGATCACACCCTTTTCATCGAACATGAACGATACGCAGCCCGTCTGCCCCATATTACCCGCACCTTTTGTAAACGCATTGCGAACATTTGCAGCCGCGCGATTGCGATTATCCGTCAGCACATCTACCATCACCGCAACACCGCTCGGGCCATACCCTTCATACGTTATGCGCTCGAAATTTACCGCATCTATATCGCCCGCAGCCTTTTTGACGCTACGATCGATCGTATCGTTGGGCATGTTACTTGATTTTGCTTTGGCTATGATATCCCTGAGGCGACCATTGGACGCGGGGTCGGGTCCTCCGGATTTTACCGCCATCGCTATCTCCCTGCCCAACCGTGTAAATACCTTTCCCTTTGTTGCGTCGTTCTTGGCCTTCTTATGCTTGATATTCGCAAACTTCGAATGTCCCGACATATGTTCCTCCTCATTATATGTATGTTATCTCTTATGAAGTTTATTATGAATGGATTTGAATGTCAAACCCCGTTGTGTTATAATATTCCAATACTGTTAATTCTGTAGGGAAAGGTTGGTTGCCATGATAAAGCTGTTTACGGATAGCGCGTCGGATCTGCCCATATCATATTATGAGCGCAATGATATAGGCATTATTCCGTTCTATGTCACCTTTGACAAGCAGACCTACATCAAGGAGCATAAAGAGATCTCGGTTGCGGATTTCTATAAGCGCCTTAAGGAAAAAAAGGTCTTTCCGTCCACGTCGCTACCCTCGGCTGCGGATTATGAGGACGCTTTCACGCCGTCGCTCGAGGCTGGTTATGATATCGTATGCTTATGCATATCGTCCAAATTCAGCGGCTCGTATTCCAGCGCACAGGCAGCCGTCGAAAGCCTCAACGATAAATTCCCCGACCGCCGCATCTGCGTCATCGATTCGATACAAGCCTCAGGCGGACAGGGCCTTATATTACATCAGCTCGTAAGCCTTATAAATCAAGGCAAGGATGTACCGGATATCCAACGCATCGTCGAGCAGATCAAGATAGGCGCGAGGGTGTTCTTAACCGTAGATACACTTGAATATCTCCAAAAGGGTGGACGCATCGGCAAGGTCAGTGCGCTTGCGGGCACGCTATTGCAGATAAAACCCATCATCGTAATGCGTGACGCAGAACTAAACCCCGTAGCAAAGATCCGCGGACGCAAAAACGCGATCGACAAGACCATCGCGATGACCCTCGAATACGTCGGCGACGATGCCAAGGCATATGATTTCATCGTTTTACAGGCGGACTGTATGGACGAAGCGCAGGGCATTTATGATACGCTAAAATCCAAGGGCTTAAACGTTGATCTCGGCATCAGTTCCATAGGTGTCACGATCGGCGCACACACAGGCCCGGGTCTGCTCGCCATCGGCTTAGTGAAACGTGTGTAACTTTATGCGGAAAGTTTTCGTTGACAATTCATATGATTTTTACATATATTAATAAACAATATATCTGAGCAGGCGATGAACCCCACGGACAAAATGTACAGGGGTCATGGGGCCGGGCCGCGTTAGCGGTAATGGATTGCTTAAAGAGCGAAGCTCAAGGCACATCTGTGGGACAGTTAATGTTCCATTGGTGTGCCTTTTTTGCGTATGCTATAAATTTTGTATAAGGAGGATATTATGGACAACACATTCGTAAACGGCCTGACGACTGCGCAGGCCAAGAGCTTACAGGCCGAGCACGGCAAGAACGAGCTGCAACCGCAAAAGAAGGAAAACATTGTACACAAGATAGTCCACATCATAACCGAGCCGATGTTTCTGCTGCTATTGATAGCCGCGTTTATTTATTTCCTGCTCGGCGAGCCGCGGGACGGCCTTATCATGCTTGTATTTGTAGTGGGTATCATCAGCATCGATGTAATACAGGAATGGAAGACCGATAAGACGCTGAGTGCGTTAAAGGATCTGTCCGCGCCGCATATTAAGGTCATACGCGACGGCAACGAAACAGTGATAGCGAGTGCGGACCTTGTACCGGGTGATCTGATGAAGCTTTACGAAGGCGTAAAGATACCGGCGGATGGTTATGTTTTGCGCTGCAACGATCTGTGTGTGGACGAATCCTCATTAACCGGTGAGGCTGAGGGGGTATGGAAGGTCTCACGAGACAGCGCTTCCCAAACCACAGCCGCAGAGAAGGCGGATTATTGGAAGAAGGATTACTGTTACGCGGGCACACTCGTCACCCAGGGCACGGCTGTCGTTGTGGTAGATAAGATCGGGCTATCCACAGAGTATGGCAAGATCGGCCGAAACGTAGCATCCGCACCCGATGAGCCGACACCACTGCAGAAACAGACCGGGCATCTGGTCAAGCTCTGCGCAGGGATAGCGGCTGTATTATTTATACTCGTGGCGATCTTTACTTATATAAACATACCGGATCACGAGCAGATGGACAGGATCGTAGAGAGTATCCTTGCGGGCATCACGCTTGCGATGGCGATGATCCCCGAGGAGTTCCCGGTTATTTTGACTGTCTTTCTGTCTATGGGCGCGTGGCGGCTCGCACGAAAACACTCGCTTGTGAGGAAGCTACCATCTGTAGAGACACTCGGTGCTATATCGGTGCTCTGCGTGGATAAGACAGGCACGATCACACTGAACCGCATGACGGTCGAGGATGTACGTGCATTGGACGACGACAAGCTCAAGCTCACGTTGATCATGGGCATGGGTTGTGAGACGGATGCATACGACCCGATGGAAAAAGCTATGTTATCGTATTGCGAGAGCATGGGGTTTTCAGAGGATAAGTTATTTTCCGGGGAGCTCGTGAAGGAATATGCGTTTACAAACGAGCTAAAGATGATGGGGCATGTCTGGCAACACGACGGTCTGATCACCGTAGCCGTAAAGGGCTCACCCGAGAGGGTTTTGAGTATATGCCGGGTATCGGACGAGGAACGAAAAACCCTCGAGCAAACGGTATCGGAGATGTCGTCCGAGGGCCTGAGGGTTATCGCTGTGGCCACTGCCGATATCGCCGATGTCTCCGAGCTACCCAATGAGATAACAGGGCTTAGGCTGATACCACTAGGTTTTGTAGGCTTGGCCGATCCACCGCGTGAGAGCGTCAAGAAGGATATAGAGATATGTAACAAGGCCGGCATCCGCGTAGTGATGATCACAGGCGATAACGGCATCACAGCCTCATCTATCGCTCGAAAGATTGGTATGCCGCATTCGGATAACATCATAACGGGAGATATGCTAAACGCGATGAGCGACGAAGAGCTGCGTGAACATGTAAAGGACGTGAGCATCTTTTCACGTGTTGTGCCCGAGCACAAGATGCGTATCGTCAAGGCATTCAAAGACAACGGTGAGATCGTCGGCATGACCGGGGACGGCGTTAACGACGCGCCCGCGCTCAAATACGCCGACATCGGTATCGCGATGGGTAAACGCGGCAGCGATGTATCGCGCGAGGCCGCCGACTTGATACTTCTGGATGATAATTTCACTACGATCGTCGAGACGGTCAAGGACGGCCGCCGGATCTACGACAACATCCGCAAGGCCGTCGGATATGTATTTACCATACATATCCCTATTGCGCTCGCGTCGTTACTCGCACCGATGATCGGCATCCCGCCCGGGGCATTACTATTGCTGCCGCTTCATGTCGTGTTGCTTGAACTCATTATCGATCCGACCTGCTCGATCGTACTCGAACGTCAGCCCGCCGAGAATGATATCATGGACAGATCGCCACGCAATCCAAAGGAAGCCATGCTTAGCACCCGATTACTCGCCAAAAGCGTTTTACAAGGCCTTGTGATCTTTGTTGCATCGTTCGGCATCTATCTGTTTAACCTATATGGAAACGGCGGCGATATACTCGCAAACGCACCCATCGCGCGTTCAATGAGCCTCGCCGTTCTGATGATTTCGAACCTGCTGCTTGTGCAGGTCAACAGCTCGGATCATGATTACGCATACCGTTCTGTTAAACGCCTGGCCCGCGATAAAGTCATGTGGGCTGTAAACATCGTTACGATAATCGGCTTGGCATTAATCCTGTATACACCGATAAACGGCTTCCTGAAGCTGTATCCCCTTTCAGCCTCACAGGCTATAAGTGCCGTCGTAATAGCTGTTATCGCCGTGCTTTGGTATGAGGTCGTAAAGCTTGTAAAGAAAATGGGTATATTAAATTAAAACTTTACCACGGTTTTATACGGATCAAAAATCCGTGTTGATCCGTGGTATTTTTTTGCTTTTATTACATCCTCTTTTTATTATCCGTATATCATGATATACTGAATCAGTCTAGGAAAGCGTCTACTATCAGAAGCCATATACTATCGGAGGTCGTTATGTACTTAAAGAGTCTGATTGAATATCTCGCAGCTGTTCCCGGCATTGTCATAGCATTGACCGTGCATGGATATGTGCAGGCAAGATGCAGCGCGTCTTTAGGGGATCCGGTGCCGAAACTGCGCGGATTTTTGAGCTTAAACCCGCTGCGGCATTTGGAACCCATCGGCTTTGTTTTGTTATTGATATTCGGTTACGGTTGGGGTAAGCCGGTGGATACGAGCATCGCGTATTACAAGGATAGGAAGCGCGGCGTGCTCGTTACATATCTCGTGCCATCGCTTGTAAACGTGCTGACCGCGTTTGTGTTCATATGCCTGGCTATGCTGTCGAGCCTGGTTGCCGGCATGCCCTCTGTGAGTATGATCCCGATAACCGTGTTTCGTGTTATCTACTACGTATTGTTCTTCACCGCACGTTACAATCTCGCGGTCGCGTTGTTTAACCTTATACCGGTTTATCCGATGGATGCGAACAAGATATTGTCTGTCTGCCTGTCACCGAACAACGCCGTAAAGCTCTCAAGCTATGAAAAGATTTTCCAGATCATATTGGTGCTGCTGCTGACGATGGGTCTCGTAGGCAGGCTACTTGATCCGGTTGTGGGCTTACTGCTCAGCGTTGCGTTATGAACGGCTTTGTCGTGGATATCGGTGTGTACAGCGGCCCGTTGGACATGTTACTCGCGCTGATCGAACGCAACAAGCTCGATATACTCGATATCCCCATCGCCTATCTCACGCAACAGTACCTCGACGAGATGGCGCTACTTCCACCTGATCTTGAATCACTGAGTGCGTTTGCATTGATGGCAGCCACGCTACTCGAGATCAAGTCCAAGATGCTGCTGCCCAAAAAGATCACAGAGCCACAAGACGAAGCGGACCCCCGCGAGGAGCTCGCCAACAGATTATTACTATATAAACAGTTCAAGGACTTTTCACAGCAGCTTGCGGATATCGACGAACACAGCGGCGTATCGCTGTATAGGGAGCCCGATGCTGCATTGATACACGAGCACAAACCCGAACAGGATTCAAATCTGTCCGAGCTTTTAAACGATCTGCAGGCTGCCATGCTGAAATCACTGTACGACGAGCTTATGATCCGGCGCGATAAACGTGTAGACAAGATGCGCATCGGCTACGGAAACGTCGAGCCGGACATATACACGATCGAACGCCAAATACATACAATACATCGTTTGCTTTCGGATCGTGGCCGCGTGACCTTTTCGGAGCTTGCACGTGCATGCACATGCCGCAGCGAAACCATAGCGAGCTTTCTTGCTCTATTGGAAATGCTTAAACAGCGTAGCATTAATGTTATTCAAGATAGGGTATTCGGTGAGATTGTGCTGGAGGTTGCGGGATAATGGACAGAAGGGCATTATCAACGGCAGAGGCTGTATTGTTTGCGTCCGGGGAGGCCGTCGAGCTCGAACGGCTCGCGTCCGCGCTTGAAACGGACTGCGACCGCGCGCGTGAGATATTGCGTTTGCTTGCCGATGAATACACGGAGCAAAACAGGGGCTTACGCATCGTTGAGGTAGGCGACAGCTTTCGTATGTGCACAAATCCACGTTATACATCGGCGCTTCGACGAATGTTCGACCTGCCGCCGAAACGCAAGCTGACCCCGGCTATGCTCGAGACGCTTGCGATTGTAGCGGTTAAGCAACCCGTCACCAAATCCGAAATAGAGGAGATACGCGGAGTCAGCGCCGACCACGCCGTCAACAGGCTTATGCAATGGGGCTTGGTGACCGAAGCCGGACGCGGAACCACACCGGGCAAGCCGATTTTATTTTGCCTGACCGACGAATGCCTCGTGCATTTCGGTTACAAAAACATGCTTGAGATAAAGGAAGCATTTACATCCTTGGATAAAACCACCTCGGCTGACAAATAATAACCACGTTCGAATTTTTCACTTAAAGGCGGATGTGGTTATGAGACGATTGAAAATAGCGATACTTAGCGTTGTATTTGTATTTACCAGTGCAACGCAGATTTGGGCCGTCGAGCCCAATACCTTTGAACCCGAAGTCGGTGCTGTCGCAGGGATATTGATGGATTACAAGACCGGCAGGGTCATGTGGGAAAAGAACGGCTACGAGCCGATGCCCATGGCGAGTACAACAAAGATCATGACTGCGATACTCGCTATCGAGAGCGGCAAGCAGGACCAGATTATAACGATATCGCGCAAGGCCTCACTCGCACCGAAGATGAAGATGAACCTCTCTGCGGGCGAGCAGATAAGCATCAAGGACCTGATGTATGCGTTGATGCTCGAGTCCGCGAACGATGCTGCTGTTGCTATAGCCGAGGGTGTCGGTGGTACAGAGGACAATTTTTGCGCGATGATGACCGCAAAGGCCAAGGAGCTCGGCGCTACTGATACGATATTCGAGTCTCCGAACGGCCTCGACAAGGGTGATCATCACTCGACTGCGTACGACATGGCACTTATATCGCGTTACGCAATGGCAAACCCAGCATTTGTTGAGCTGATCAATACACCGTCCGCTACGATCAAGAGCAACAAACGTTCATATACCTTCATGAACAAGAACCGCCTGTTACGCGAGTATCCGGGCGGCAACGGCATAAAGACAGGCTTTACGAATAAAGCCGGTCATTGCTTTGTGGGCTCAGCGACGCGTGGTGACATGCAGCTGATATCGGTGGTATTTGCGAGCGGTTGGGGCGACAAGGGTAAACAGGGCAAGTGGAAGGATACAAGAAAAATATTAGACTACGGCTTCGGTAACTTTTCATATAGAACACTTATAGAAGCCGGTAATACAGCCGGGGATATCCCCGTGACGCGTTCAAGAACCGAAAGCGTCAAACTGGTATACAACAGCGACCTCGTGCTGCCGCTCAAGGACGGCGAAGCGGAAACAACGAATATTGTGATCAACAAACCGCAGACCTTGCTTGCGCCTGTTAACGCAGGCGACAGCATAGGCACAGCCGATGTCTATATAGGCGGCAAGTTTAACGCGCGCGTACCGCTTGCGTTAGGCGCATCCGCATCACGACACGATCTGAAGACATCTATGGAAAAGGTGCTCGGGGTATGGTTCTCGGGTGCGAGTAAGACAGACATTAATGTAGAATTGCCTGAGCTTCCCGTTTTGCCGGGTATGTAGGCTCAGTTCATGGGGGAATATATGAGATTACAGAAATTTTTAGCGCAGGCGGGCGTAGCTTCCCGCCGCGCATCGGAGAAACTGATAGATGAAGGACGGGTCAGCGTAAACGGCCATATCGTAAACGAACAAGGTCTTACGATCGACCCCGATAAGGATACTGTATGCTTGGACGGGCGCGAGATAGAAATGGCGGGCCCGTTTTTGTATTTCATGCTACACAAGCCCGAGGGTTATATAACGA
>CAZUNC010000108.1:0-7941 GCA_964621475.1 uncultured Defluviitaleaceae bacterium
ATTGCAACTTTTTATGCCATCAAAGACTTACTGTTACATAAACCTTTTTCACCGGCTTCTGTTATAACGACTGAATAGTTACAAAAAAGTTTTGAAATATATGGCAATCTAATTCAAGGGCATTATTACCGATAAAAGTTTCTGTAAAATTAAATTCACCTATATTTTCATTATAAGCTAATCCCCCATTTATAAAAAAATGAAATGGTGAGTATTTTTCCATAGCCAGGAAAAGACTTGAAATAGACAAATCTAAATTTTGATGGATTCGCGGACGCGGTGTTTGATTACCCACAGCATTGTCTAATTGATACATTTTTCTGGGAACTGCTCCGACAAACAGTTTAATATTATTTGAATAATACATATCTATTCTTTTTGAAGCCGCAGGAATGGCTATTCTGACAGGATATTGCTTGAAACATTTTGGTATATAATGATATTCGCTGCATGAAATCACTTCTTCACAATCTTCAAAGTCTACGTCAATTAAGTTAATTTCAAAATGATTTAAAGTTTCTTGCATATCCGATTTAATTAAATTATCTTTTAAATTTCCGTTTGCGCCTTCTGTAATTGCACATCTACCGCCGTTTTGATAGATATAATCTATTACTGTTTTCAAGAGTGTAATATCTGTTCGAGGGTGATTTTCTTGATATACTCCCGACAAATTTATTTTTATAAGTATTTCTTTTTTATTAATTATTTCAGACTTTAATCCGATTAAGTCGAAATTTTCAAATAACTTTTTATTATTATTACTTGTCAAGAACATAAATAGTTACCCCTTCTTTTGTTTAGCCTTGATACAAGTCTCGGCAATATTCCTAATAAAAAGTCTATCATCGACGTAACGCACTGTCAAGATAAGCAATAAACCACAAAAAAAGGACTAAATCTTCGAAGCTCCTTGTTAAAGGCGTTCGTGGATTTAATCCTTCTATATCAGATATACCTATAATAAATACACTATTTTGTAGTTTCGATTTTTATACTTACCAATCTGTTATGTTTAATTTTCATCTTTAGCTCATTTCCATTTACTGCTATGCTTTCCGCATCCATGATCTTCTTTTCATGTATATCGCAGTAATATGCATCCTTTATCGCAAGGCAGCTACGTATCACAACATCCGCATCCTTACCCTCGTTTTCATACAGACGAAGGACGATAGCTTCACCGTTTTCAGCATATTTAACAGCGGAAACCCTTGCGCCCTTAACGCTGATAGCTGAAGCATCTGCCCCACCGCTTGCACTGTCCGGTAATGCGCTGCCCGATGAGATCGCATGCAGCGGGTGTATAAATGCAAATGCATCGTCTGATATCTGCGTGTATCCATCTAAGTTCACGCAGCCGATGCGGATCTGCATGCGGTGCATACCCAGTTCCGGATACGGATCCGGATCATAACTGGAGCGTATCAAGTCAAGACCTAATGAGGTGTCGCCCTTACTGTCTTCACAGAAACGGAAGCCATATTTTGTACGAGCGATGATCGCAAGCGAGCTCTTTTGCTCGGAAACCGCGGCCATAAAGCTCTGGCACGGTACGTCCATAGCCGATGCCTTACGTAAAATCGTACCGGCAGGGATGTCACAGAGCGCATGCTCTGCCTTATATCCGAGCGGTGCGGAAAAGAACAGCTGCGGTATGTACTTGCCCTTAACGGGTCGCTGCTGCCAGTCGCATTCGATGTCGTAGTTTAGGTATCTGCTGTCCTTGTCTAACGAAACTTTCACCAAAAGCTGTGAATCCCCGAAAGAGGCCGTAAAACTCAGGCTCTGTCTGACTAAACCGGTAGCATCTGCCATATCATCGCCAGTATATGATGTGATGCGCACATCCTCCGTGATTTGGGTCTTGCTCATATGCCGCCCTACTATCCAGGCTGTCATTCCCATAATGTCGTCTTCGTGCACAAGCTCAAAGACACCGGCTTTTTTGCTCGTGTCGATGAACTCAGCACCGCTGTGTTTATCTATAAACGAGGTGATGGTCGCGTCGCCACGATCAAAACATACCTTTACATGTTCGTTTTCGAGTACATATTCCGGTGCGTGCTCGACACGCCAGTCATTGATTGCTTTGTATTCAAAAGGCTTCGGTTCACCGTCCGAGACCGTAACAGTTGCCATGCCCATTGCGGGTACCTCGAGATACACCCATACGCGCATGTACTTATGACCCCAGTAATGCCCGGGCTTCGTGTCGGCGAGTTGATGCGTCAGTATGTTGCCGTTCGCGTCCTTTATCACCAACCGGTTGAATTCACCGGGCCAGTCCCAAATCGTGAGTTCGGCGACCTCTGTGCGTTCAGTAGGTGTCGTGTTAAATATGTTATACACACGCTCGCTGCCGTGGCCGCGCTCTGTTTGCGGCATCGTGAAATCCTCTATGCCATAACCCACGCCCGATCCGAACGCTGTGTCGGACGCCGTGATCGCCGACGAGCCACGCGCTGCTATCGCCCTCATCGACAACGAAGCCTGAGTATTCGCAAATGCCATGGTTTTTTCAGACTCGCCCATCGCGTATTCACGCGTACGTATGACACCAGACCCCGTCAGTATATCGTGGAACTGGCTAAACAGTAAACGCTCCCAAGCCTCAGCGTATTTAACGCCGGGGTAATTTTTATATAAATCGGTCGTGTTCTTTAACATACCCGCCATCACGGCCAGGGCCTCACTGTCATAAAGCCTTGCTTCGCCGATTTTGTTAGCGGCTTTTATACGCGTCTGGGTCGTGTAGCAACCCGAGAATATGAAATTCTGCTCACGCTTTATGACCGGGAACTGTTCCTTGTGCTGCTCCAGTAGCTTAAAATAGTCCTTGATGCGTGCAAAGCACAACGTCGGGAATACAGGCCATGTACTCATTTCAAGCAGGCTCTCGATATCCTGCCTCGTGGGACCGCCGCCGTGATCACCGACACCATATACCGACAGCATCGTATCAAAGCCCATATGCTTGCATATCGATGGAGATTTTACTATGCTCGAGGCCTCTATACGGCTGTTGTACCAATCGGGTTCCCTGTAAACAAGCACACGAGCACCCGACGGAGCCTCCCAGTTGTAGATATTTGGGCCCAGATCGCCTCGGCAATGGTAATAGTATTTAACACCAGCGTTGTTGAGCACCTCTGGAACGGTCGCCGCGTGGCCGAATGTATCGGGTTCAAAATCCAATGTAAAGTCATCCTCGGGCACATTCAGTAAAGCAGACAGATACTGTCTCGTATATAGCTGATGACGCGCCATGCTCTCGGCGGACGGCATATTCTTATCCGCCTCAACCCAAGTCGTCGCCGTTACCTCCCAGCGTCCTTCGGCAACGCGGCGCTTGATCTGTTCGAGCATTGCCGGATCATATTCCTCTACAATGCGATATACAGATGCCTGTGACTGCGAAAAGATAAAGTCCGGATACTCGTCCATTAACGTAAGCATCGTCCTGAATGTGTCGAGAGTGATTGCTACAGTCTCCGCATAACCCCACATCCAGTTCATATCGATGTGCGCATGTGCGGCGAACATTATCTTCATAGCCTTTGCGGCATCGCTCATCACAGTCAACGCCTGCTCTGCCTTCATTGCCGCGTCCTTTGTTATCAGACCGTCGGTCTCGTAATATCCGTAGAGCATATCTATCGCTTCGGTTATAACGCTATCGAATCCACCCTTAGCCTCATTTAACGCAACCGCGTATTCAAGCTGATTTACGATACGTTTCGCATGTTTTGCTATTGCTTGCTTCTTTAATACCTCAAGCCTCTTCAAATCCATGGATTTGTCCCCCTCATTGTTATCTCCCATATATAAACCGTACCGCTCTCGGTACGACCTCTGCCTCTATCGTTCTTCCATACGATACCTCGCCGTCATGACATATGGCTATATCAATCGGTGAGGTGATCTCGATGCGCTTGGCTTTGATATGCTTGATCTTCTCGCCTGCCATATCGAGTCTGCCATGCTTGTAGTGGTCGATGAGTTTAACGACCTCCATGTGGCTGACTTTTTTGACCATCACGCATTCGAGCAGACCATCATCCTGCTTCGCGCCCGGCACCGGGCAAAAGCCCCCGCCGTAATACTTGCCATTCATCAACGCTATCATTGTATGTAAGTCCTCATATATCTCGCCGTCAGCGTTTATATGATGAGGTGTGCCTATTTTACCGAAGAAATTTAACATGATCGATGCGTAATATGCGGTCTTACCCGTCAGGAATTTCTTTCGCCTGAAATAGCCCATATCCCGTGCGATATTCGCGTCAAAGCCCGTGCATATCGTATTAAGCGCTATGCGCCCGTTGCAGCGTATCACATCGACCTCGACTGATTTGCCGTCTGTCTGCGCCTCGATATCCCAGAAGAAGTCCAAATCTTCATAACATTTGATAAAGTCGTTGCCGGAGCCCGACGGGAAATGTGCAACCTCGATATGCTTTCGGTTCACAGCCGCGTTTACGATCTCATTTAACGTACCGTCACCCCCGCACGCATACACGCGCATCGGCTTGCCTTTATCATGAGCACGCACGATACCCGTCGCGTGCCCACGCCTGTTGGTTTCTATGATAACCGCGATATCCTGCTCCGGGTCCTTGCGTGCAAACACCTCTGTGATCTGCTTGCGTATAGCATCGGATTTGTTAGACCCTCCCGCCACGGGGTTAATGATAAACAGATGCAGCATCGTCTCATCCTCACGTTTATTCGTCGTTGTCACTTAATTGGGGCAATATTCAAGCAGCGCTACCGTCTCTATACTGCTCGTATGCGGAAACATGTCCACAGGTTGGGCGCGTCTGAGCCTATATCCGCCATCCGCGAGCAGCTTAGCGTCTCTTGCGAGCGTCGCCGGGTTGCACGAGACATACACGACCTTTCGCGGCTTAGCGTTCAAGATAGCCTCTATCACACGCGGATCACAGCCCTTTCGCGGTGGATCAAGTATCAGAGCATCCGCTCCTTCAAGACACTCCGGCAACACATCCTCTGTGCGGCCATGTATATATTCTACATTACCGACATTGTTTAAGCGGCTGTTATGCTCCGCGTCCTTTATTGCGGTCTCGGATATCTCTATGCCCTTTACATGCGCTACATGCCTTGCTATATACACGGCTATCGTTCCAGCCCCGCAGTACGCATCTATGACCTTTTCATCTCCTGAAAAATCCGCGAAGCGCAGTACAGTGTCATACAGTACCCTCGCCTGCTCGGTATTGACCTGAAAAAACGATGCGTGTGAAATACGAAACGCATATGTGCCAATGTATTCAGTCAAATACCCGTCACCGAACAACAACTCGGACCGATCACCCAGTATTACATTTGTAGGCTTTGGATTGATGTTCAATAACACCGTCTTTACACCCTGTATTGCAGACAGTTTTTTAACCAGATTCCTCTTAACACCTGCCCCAATATCGGGTTTGGTGACCACGAGACAGACCATAACCTGATTGCCCGATGCCGCAAAGCGCACAACGATATGCTTGAGTACACCCTTCCCGCTCTCTTCGTGATAAGGCGAAATCGCGCCGCTTTTTATAAACTCTCTCACAACTTTTAATATGCGCTCGTGTATAGGTGGCAGCACCACACATTGTTCGCAATTTATGATCCTGTGGCTGTTGTATGCATAGAAACCGATCCCTTCGGGACTGACCGGAAACGAGGCCTTATTTCGGCACGCAAACGGGTTCTCTATGCCTATGGTCTCGCCGACCTCTATCTCACTGTTTTCTCCGAGATCAAAATGCCCGATACGCGCGAGCGCGTCGGTTACAAATTTCCGCTTGATCGTGAGCTGATGCGAGTATTCGCAGTGTAAAAACGAACAGCCGCCGCAGCGCAGATTTCCACAAACGGGTTCTATGCGCATATGCGACGGCTGTATGATTTCTATAAGCTTTGCGTAAGCATAACGGCTTTTTACGGTAAGGATCAACGCCTTTACCGTATCGCCCGTGAGTGCTTGCGCGACAAAAACGGCAATGCCATCAATGTGGGCAACGCCGAAGCCTTCCGAGCTCACGTCTGTTATAGTGAGTTCATATATATCATTCTTGTTTAACTTATCCGTGTAAATCCGCTCCATTCTCTGTCGTGGCGGTTTTTATGCAGAATGTTCACATACCGTGCCTCTGCATGCACAGTAGCGGCATTTCGCAAAATTGGGCTCGCAATCCGCCATGCCCGTATCCATCATTCGCCGCATATTCGCTACGGTCTCTACGACCTTTTCGCGTAACCTTGCGGTATTTTTAATAATAAATGTGTAATCTTTATAAACGAGCTGCCCCTTTATCGGGCGCACCTCGCAGGTCTCCTCTACGATCAGGAAATAGGTTGCAAGCTGCATCAGGTCGTTTTCATGCGGCATACCGCGATCGCCGATGCTGCCGCTCTTTAGTTCGACAGGCATAGGCACGCCCTTACGCGCAAATATAAAATCCGGCTTGCCTGACAGTCCGTAACGCTCCGATGTCAATATTTCGCTGTATATTACACCCTCTTCTTCCCTGTCAGTCTTTTGATCGCTGTATATAAGTCTATAACCGAACACCTTCGGGCCGAATCGTACCTTTCGTATATCCGAAAAGAACTGCCTAAACAGAAACACACACAAATACAATCCGAGGATTATCAATACCGCAATGAAACCGTAAAACACCCATTTAGTAATCAGTGAGCTGATGTAGTCCGGTGACGGTACCGTTTCCTTTATTTGTTCGATGTCTACCATATGCCTGCCCCCCGCATATATAAAACTACCCACAGGGCCCCAAGTATCAGCGCCGAAATCAAAATCGCAATCAGCGCGAAGCGCATACGCATCCTCGGCAGGAATTTCTCGTGGTATTCGTTACCCCTTGCAAACGCGCTCTTGGTCGGGTCTATGCGTCCCGTGTTTCCCAAGAGCTCCCTGCGCATCTCGCTTATGCGCGCTTTGCCATATACGCGTTCGTAATACCACTGATAAGGGCAAAAGACAAATGAATTGATTTCGCGTGCGGAAACGTTGAATTTCATTTTCACCAATCCAGTCTTACCAATCCGATTTAGTAATATTGCGTGCGAGTAGCTTGTTATATCCTATCCAGTTGGTCTGTGAGGTAGTCGATACGACAGTCTCCTCAAAGAACTTAATCTTTGCGTCCATGTTGTCGGCGCAGTGGAGGATATATGCCTCTATAGTCTTGGGTCTTTTGGGCGATGCGTATTCATATTCGCCATGATGCGCGAGTATCGAGTGCTTCAACAGATTCTTTAGGCGCGCCGGAAAGTTCGGTATCTTACGAGCTTCAATCTCAATAAGCTCCGAGCAGATCACGATATGCCCGACGAGCTGACCTTCGTCCGTATAGTCGTTGTCCGGAAACGCCGAGAGCTCGAACACCTTGCCGATGTCGTGAAGCAGAGCCGTCGCTATCAGTAGATCACGCTTTACATTTTTATAATGTGTACTCAGGAAATCACATATACTCGCAACGCTTACCGTATGCTCCAACAGTCCGCCGAGGTAACTATGATGCAGGTTCTTTGCGGCCGAATGACTCTTCAGGGTCCTATTAATATATTCATTCTTTATTAGGATATTCTGTGTTACGGTTTTTATATAATTATTTTGTATTGAGTTTATATAGTGGTTCAGCTGCTTATACAGCTCGCCGATATCCTTGTCTGTGGACGGCATATAGTCTACCGGGTCGAACTCGCCCTCGCGGCTCTTTCTGATCTTCATGACCTTTAGCTGCAGTGCATTCTGATAGCATAATACGACACCGTCTATCTTTATGTAGTCACGCTCGTCAAATGAAGCGATATCATTGTTCATGTCCCAGACCTTCGCTTCGATCTGACCTGTTTTGTCCTGCAGCGTCAGTGACAGATATGTTTTGTCCGCGCGTGTCTTTA
>CAZUNC010000109.1:0-7936 GCA_964621475.1 uncultured Defluviitaleaceae bacterium
ATATTCCTACACTATTGCATTATATCATATATAAAACCCAACAGACGGTCTATTATTAACCACAAAAGGAGCAGCATCACTTTACCCCTGTGATGCCGCTCCTTTTCTATTTATCCGCGTAATATATCTTCACACTTCCCCTTAATCATATCAACAACCCACTGCGGCTCGAGTACCCTCACAGACCCACCAAATCCCATCAGCAGCGAATACCACATGCGTTCGTTTTCGACGGCGTGTATCTCCATTATGAGGTCACCGTTGTCGAGCTGTTCTATTATGCGCGGTTTTAGATACTCCGTTACGGCTACACGCGCTTCGGCTTTGCAGATCAGCTTGACCGCGATACAGCTGCGGTTATCACTGTTCCATTGCCTTTCCAATAACTCCGGTATATTCCCGTGGTTATGTAAAAACACATCATCCGTAATCCGCAGTTCCGAGATACGGTTCAGCTTAAAGAAACGATAGTCGTTCTTGTATCTACAGAATGCGAGCAGGTACCACGCGTACCAACGGTAGTTCAACGCGAGCGGTTCGACCGTCCGGCTGTTTGCGCGGCCCGCGCTGTCGGTATATTCAAACGCAACAACCCTTCCGTGTTCTATCGCGCCCTCGAGCATGCGGACATAATTCGATATTTCACAGTCCTCTGTAACCACACCGAAGTCTATAAACAGACGCTGTTCGCTATCGGTGTCGTGCCCGGTTGCGAGCAACTTCTCAAGCGTGTCGTTCAAGCGTTTGTTGTCATATACGGAGCACATGGCCTTTAACGCCGTGATCACAGACAGGTAATCCTCTACGGTCGTGATCTGCTTATTGAGCTTAAACGTGTCTAATATCTCGTAGCCGCCCGCGACACCCGTCGATGAGGATATGGGTATCCCGGCCATCGACAGCGCCACGATATCGCGTACGATCGTCCGGACCGAAACCTCAAACCGCTCCGCTAATTCCTTCGCAGGTACAATGTTCCTGTTCAGCAGATACATCGTGATGCCGATCAGGCGGTCGATCTTCACGCATTGTCCTCGAGCACGAGCGTAAACGGTCCGTCATTTACGAGCGCGACGGACATATCCGCTCCGAATACGCCATGCTGCACACGAGTAAACCGCCCCTCGCATTGCTTGATGAAATATTCATACAACTCCTCGGCCAACTGTGCGCCGCCTGCGTCCGTAAAACTCGGGCGATTGCCCTTGCGGCAGTCCGCGTACAGCGTAAACTGCGATATAATCAAAATTTCTCCCGATACATCGGCTGCCGACAGGTTTGTCTTGCCGTTTTCATCGGAAAAGATTCGCAAGCGCGCAATCTTGTCGGCCAGCTTGTCGGCTTGTTTCTCAGTGTCTGTATTCGAAACCCCGAGTAATACCAAATACCCTCGGCCTATTTTACCTACAACCTCATTGTCCACGGTCACGGATGCGCTCTCAACACGTTGTAATACAATCCTCACGCTTTTCCATCGCCCTTCCCGTCATTGACCACCGAGAACACCTTTCTGAGCGCGACGATCGACAGGCATATCGTACCCATCACAACAAATATCCCGAGCATCCCCCATCCCATTACGGACAGCGAACCGATAAAAACATCTATATTCATATTTACCTCCACACTCTTTAAACGAATAGATTATATCCTTGCGACGAGATTGATGATCAAACCACCTGCTATGACCGATGCGATCTGACCGCCTACATTAACACCGGCGGCCTGCATGAGCAAGAAATTACCGGGATCCTCTTTGAGTCCCATCTTATGCACGACACGTGACGACATCGGGAATGCCGATATACCGGCCGCTCCAATCATCGGATTTATCTTGTTTTTCAAAAACAGGTTCAGGAACTTTGCAAACATCACACCGCCAAAGGTATCGAATATAAATGCGACGAGACCGAGCCCAAGAATCATGATCGTCTGCGGTGTCAGGAAGTATTCGGCTTGCATCTTTGTTGCGATCGTGAGACCAAGCAAGATCGAAATGATATTTGCAAGCTCATGTTGTGCGCTCTCGGATAGTATTCGCAACACACCGCATTCGCGCAGCAGATTACCAAACATCAAAAAGCCTACGAGCGATACGCTACGCGGTGCGACCAATCCCGCTATAGCAGTTACCACGATCGGGAACAGTATCTTTACGGTCTGTGAGATCTCCCCGCCCCTATATTCCATTCGTATCAAACGTTCCTTACGTGTTGTGCAGAGTCTGATTACGGCTGGCTGTATGATCGGCACGAGTGCCATATACGAATACGCCGCGACGATGATTGAGCCGATATACTTGCTGTTGTAGTAATTGCCCACGAATATCGACGTGGGGCCATCGGCTGCGCCTATGATCGCGATCGATGCGGCCTCCGTGAGCGGAAAACCCAAAAGTGTAGCGAGTGAGAATGTAAAGAATATACCGAACTGCGCCGCCGCGCCGAATATCAACAGCTTCGGGTTTTGCAGCAGCGGTCCGAAATCGATCATCGCACCGATGCCGATAAACAACAGCAGCGGAAACAACTCATTAGCGATACCGGCATTAAACAGGATGTCGATAACACCATGTTCGGTCACACCGTCAATAATCTGGTTAACCGCGCCCGAGTGTGGCAGATTTACGAGGATCGCACCAAAACCGATCGGCAGCAGCAAGGTCGGCTCCATGCTGTGTTTGATCGCGAGATAAATCAAAATGCCGCCGATACCGCACATAATAAGCTGCGGTATAAACGTGGCGGCATCAATACTTAAAATATTACCGAATAATGTTTGCATTCTTTGTTCTCCTTAATCATTTGTCCCTTGCAATACCTTTTTAAATTCCTCAGCCGGTATGGGCCTTGCAAAATAGTAGCTCTGTATGCTGTCGCATCCGAGTATACGCAATAGCTCGACCTGTTCGTCGGTCTCTATACCCTCAGCCACCGTTACCATGTGCAGTGTCTTCGCGAGGTCTATAACCTTTGCTATTACCGCGTTTGCCCGCTGCGTGTCGTTATTGTTTATAAAGAATTGCCTATCGATCTTTATCGCGTCGACGGGAATGTTTTTCAAAAGCCCGAGCGACGAATATCCCGAACCGAAATCGTCCATTGACATCGCAAATCCGTACGCGTGCAGGCTGTTGATGACCTTGATGATGGCCTCTTCATTGGTCTGGATCGCGGTCTCTGTGATTTCGATCTCAAGAAGATTATGCGGCACATCGTATTTATCGGCAATGTCTCTGAGCGTCGATACAAAGTCCGGATTTGACAGATGCAGTCGCGAGAAATTGACCGATACCGGGATCGGCTCTATATCCGAGGCGATCCAGTCCGCCAATATCGCGCAGCTATGTTCAAACATATACATATCAAGCATCGTGATGAAGCCGTTCTGTTCGAATATATGGATAAACTCGCCCGGATACATTACGTCCTTGTCGTCGTGCCTCCAGCGAACGAGCGCCTCACATCCATTTATCCCACCGTCCGTGAGCCTGTGCTTGGATTGCAGGAAGACCTTGAACTCCTCGTTTCTAAGCGCGTCCTCCATCTTGCTCTCGATCTCACTCTCCTTGATCGCCATACTGCGGACACTGTCGTCAAAGTCGCATATCTTACTCTCACTCTGTTTGGCTAGTCGATGCGCGAAGTTTACCTTTTCAAATATCTTAGCTACATCCGTTTCGCCTTTATCTAAGAAATAACGTCCTATAGGTATTACGAGCTTAAAGCGACGTTTCTTGCCGAGCTTCTTTGCTACATTATCCAGAAACCGCTCATGCAGCGCATGCACAGCGTCCGGCTGTGGTATGCTGACAAGCGCTACGAACATATCGGCACTCACGCGACCGTATACGTCCGTGTCGGGGTTTAGGGTTTCACCGAGCGCTTCCGATAGACCCTTGAGCAGGTTATCCCCCTCCGCAAAACCGCATATCTCATTGATCAGTTGGAAGTTTTCGACATCGAGCTTTGCCATCACATATTGCGCGTCCGGCCGCTTCTCAAGCATAGTCTTTGCATCGAGCTTGAACTTTGATAGATTTCTGACGCCCGTGAGCTCATCCGTGTATGCCATGCGCCAGAGCACGGTCATATGCTTCCTTTGGGTACCGATTACATACAACGACACGAGCACCGACCCGAACAGTATGACCACCGTCAATGTGGCCATGATCTTCGTGATCTCGTTTAGCGTCTTATATATGACCTCCTCGGGCACCACTACGACGATGTTCCAGTTATTTACACCCACGTTTCCAAATCTCGCTACGCGTTTATTGTCGTTATATTCATACTGTATCAGCCCGGATTCGTCGGCAAAGAGCTTCTGCTTCATCAGTTCAAAGCCGTCGGATTCGTAAAAGCGCGCATGTGAATAAACATCGAATAGATTGTCCGTGGTCGAGAGGCTATGTGCGTTTTGGGTTTTAGAGATGATCTTGCCCAGATTATTGATGATATACGCGTAACCGTTGCCGTTAAACGACGACAGCAGCAACTGATCGAGCTTACTTGCATCGTACGATCCCACGAGCACACCGGTTATCCATTCGTCCGTATACAACGGCGTAGCTATCGCTATGATTGTTGCATTTCGGAACTTCGAGGCTATCGGATCACTCACTACCGTTTCGCCCTTCAGCGCGCGCTTGAAATAGTCCCTGTCCGCGATATTGGCGATAGCCCCGTCACTCCTGACGGCATCTCCGGACAGATCTGAGATCATGATATATTCAAAATCACTGTTTGTGATTTCGTCCCAGACCAGCTGCCGCGCGTCGCCATCACCAATCGTGACATGCGCGTCCGAATACATCGCCGCGAGTGTCTTCAGCAGATGTATATCCGACTTAACCTTCGACGAAAAGTTATATGCTTGCTGCTGTAATATCTCGGTCAGCGTATTCGCGGCCTCCGTAAGCAGCTTTTCCTTTACCGATTTATTTACCATGTACAGCGCCGTATACGCCGCCAGCAAGACAAGTACCATCAAACAGCTGAACAGTATCTTTAATTGGTTTGACTGTCGCATCGCATATCCCCTTCAAACAAGCCCTTGCATTAATGCTGAGCTATCCTTATCCCGACAGGACAATGGTCACTGCCCATCATCTCCGGATAAATGGCCGCCTCCGATATATTTTGGATGTATCTGTTCGACACGAGAAAATAGTCTATCCGCCACCCGACATTTCGCTCGCGTGCGTTTGCCATGTACGACCACCATGTATACGCATCCGTCCGGTCCGGATATATATGTCTAAACGTATCCGTAAACCCCGCCCCGGTCAAAAGATCCATTTTCTCGCGTTCCTGAGGTGTAAAGCCTGCGTTCTTTACATTGGTTTTGGGGTTCTTGATATCTATCTCCTTATGAGCGACATTCAGGTCTCCGCAGACGATCACAGGCTTTTTTGCATCGAGCCCAATTAGGTAATCGCGGAAATCGTCCTCCCATTCCATTCGGTACGGCAGGCGCGCAAGTTCGCGCTGAGAGTTTGGCGTATAGACGTTCACAAGGTAAAATTCGTCATATTCTAATGTTATTACGCGACCCTCGGTATCGTGTCTTTCGATACCTATGCCGTAGGAGGCATTGTTGGCTTCAACCCTGCTGAATATGGCCGTACCTGAATAACCCTTTTTCTGCGCCGCGTTCCAGTATTGATGGTATCCCGTAAAATCATAGGTGTTCTGCTCGGGTTGCATCTTAGTCTCCTGTATACACAGGATGTCTGGCTTTAGCTTATCGAACATCTCGGTAAAGCCTTTATTCAGACAGGCACGAAGCCCGTTTACGTTCCAAGATATTAAATCAATTGAATTCAAATTTAGTCCTCCGCTATCCCGTTATTATTTCGAATAGGCCTTTACAGCCAGATACATCGCTCCGGTCTCGGGTTTTTCCTTTACCGCCACGATGTCGGCCTCCGGATATGTCTCCATGACCCGCTGCGAAAAGACCTTCCTGACCCGATCATTCGACAGCAATATGTTTCCCCCGGCCATCACGGTCATATTCTTTATATCAGACTGCTTTTTCAGTGCCGTTACCATATTGCACAAATCCTCGGCAGTCTTCTTTTCTATCGACAACGCGACCTCGTCGCCGTATTCTGCCGCATTTTTGACTGCGTAGGCCAGCTGCGATATCGAATTATGACTAAAGCCCGGGGCCGAGATTACATCCTTTGCATTTATAATATTTTCTATCGATAATGCCTCGCATACCTTTCCGGTCAGTGAGGTTTTTTGTTCACGCCCGTCAGAGGACCTTATGCATGCGGATATCGCATCCATACCCATCCTAAAGCCCGAGCCCAAATCATCTGTAAAATATCCCGTGCCGCCGCAGGTGTATTCCTTGCCACCCACGAATGCGTAACCCATTGCGTTCGAGCCCGAGACTATGATGATGCCATCCTCGCCGCGTTGCTCGGTCGCCAGTAGCGACTGTAAATAACCCGCCGTGCCGACCGGGCACGTTATGGACAGCTCCTGCGCTATCTCAGCGAAATCATGTATCGTTTCATCCCCCTGACGTATGCAGAGGCAGATGCCGCCGCACTCGTCCGTATGTGTGCGTGTGAGCTTAAAAAATTCAAACAGCAGTCGTCTGAAATGCTCCTTTACGGTCTCGCGCGTCGGGAGGCCGAGCGCCTTGCCCGCGTGCCGCCCAACGATGACGAATTCGCCGTCGCAGGCCACCAGCCGCGAATATCTACTGCTGGCATCTATTCCGATGTATATCATAAAGGATCCTTTCCGAATAATATTGTGAGCATTGTTCAGTTAATATATAATCAATCGTAACTTTTATCTTTTAAGTTCTTAAGGAGGACACTATGTATTACCCGTTGTTATTTGATCCGATATTTAAGGAAATGATGTGGGGCAACAATCGCCTCAAAACCATCTATAACCGCAACATCCCATCCGACCATACAGGCGAGAGCTGGGACGTTTCTTGCCGCGATAAGGAAATGAGCGTGATCTCAAACGGCCCTAACAAGGGTAAGACGTTACTCGATGTTATAAACACGGACAAGTCCGGTTACATGGGCGAGGATTTTGCGGATATTTACTTCCCGCTTTTAGTAAAGATCATCGACGCAAACGATTACCTGTCCGTACAGGTGCACCCGGATGACGCATATGCGCAGAGGGTCGAAAACTATGAGCTCGGCAAGAATGAGATGTGGTACATCCTGCACGCGCCCGAGAACGCAACGCTTATAATCGGCCTCAAGGACCATGTGACTAAAGAGGATTTCGCATCCGCGCTCGGTAACATCAAACCGGACGGCGAGGGCTCCGAGCATTTCGAAAACCTGTTGAACCGTCTGCCTGTAAAACGCGGTGATATGATAAACATCCCCGCAGGGCTTTTACATGCGATCACGCCGGGCGTTGTACTCGCCGAGATACAGCAAAACTCCGACATCACCTATCGCGTATACGACTACAACCGCAAGGGCTTAGACGGCAAGCCACGTGAGCTGCATACAGCCAAGGCACTCGACGTTATCGACTTTACAAACACATTGCCGAAGGTTGTCGACGAGGGCCAAACCGTGAAACATGGAGCTAACAGCGTCACAACTTATGCCCCTCAGACCTATTACGAGGCCGCGCGTTACGATATCAACGAGGATATGCACCTACGCACCGAAAACACACGCTTTAGTATCCTGACCTGTGTGGATGGGCAATGTTTAATTACCCCTACCGGCAATACAGCTGAAGCATTGCGCCTGACCGAGGGACAGAGCGCGTTTTTGCCCGCTAAAATGGGCGAATATGTATTGAGCGCGATCGGTGACCATGCGGCATCGGGCTGCTCAGTGCTCGAAAGCAAACCCAAAAACAACCGCTAACTCCGGTTTATACGGCCAAACACTCCTTGGATATTTTTAATACTATCGGCAAATACTGTA
>CAZUNC010000110.1:0-7917 GCA_964621475.1 uncultured Defluviitaleaceae bacterium
GCATTCCCTCCGATCAATAAAATTATATCTTACGCTTATCGATAACCCTCTTTGCCTTACCTTCACTGCGTTGTATCGTCTTTGGTTCGACGAGGCGTACCGCGCACACAACGCCGAGCATACTTTCGATCTGGCTCCTGATACGTTTTTCGGCGACCTCAAGGCCCTTTACATTATCCGTGAGTAAGGACTCGGAGACCTCGATCTCGACGGTCATGGTATCCAGATTGTTCACGCGGTCCACGATGATCTGATAATGCCCGGAGGTTTCACCCGTGCTTAAGAGCACGCTCTCTATCTGTGACGGGAATACGTTTACGCCACGGATGATGAGCATATCGTCGCTGCGTCCGGTTGGCTTGCCCATTCGCACATGGTAACGCCCACATTCGCATTTCTCCCTGTTCAAAACGCAGAGATCACGTGTGCGGTAGCGGATCAGTGGGAAGCCCTCTTTGTTTATCGTCGTGAACACGATTTCGCCGAGCGAACCGTCCGGCAATACCTCACCGGTTTCGGGATCGATGATCTCGGCTATGTAACAATCCTCCCAGATATGCAAACCGTTCTGATACGAGCAGTCCTGCGAAACCGACGGCCCCATGATCTCACTCAGGCCATAGATGTCATAAGCCTTGATATTAAGACCCACCTCGATCTTCTTGCGCATGTCCTCGCTCCAAGGCTCTGCGCCTAATATGCCGGCCTTTAACTTAAGCTCGGATTTGTCTATGCCCAATTCTGCAAGGGACTCAGCCATGTATAACGCGTAGGACGGTGTGCTGCAGAGGATCGTTGTACCAAAATCCTTGATCAGGGTGATCTGACGCTGTGTATTACCTGTGGAGGCCGGTATGGTGACGGCACCGAGCTTTTCCGCGCCGTAATGTGCGCCGAGACCACCCGTGAATAAACCGTAACCATAGCTGACTTGAATGCGGGAGTGCTTGTCGCCACCCGCCATCACAAAGCAACGCGCCATACATTCGGACCAGACATCGAGGTCACGGTGTGTATAACCGACGACCGTCTGCTTGCCCGTGGTGCCCGAAGACGCATGTACACGTACGATGTCCTCCATCGGTGACGCGAACATCCCGAACGGGTATGTATCACGCAGGTCGGATTTTGTTGTAAACGGCAGGTGCCTGAGGTCCGCAAGGCTCCTGATATCGCCGGGCAAAATGCCCTTTTCCTGCATCTTCGCGCGGTAATGCGGCACATTTGTGTACACACGTGAGACCAAATCCTTTAACCGTCTCGTCTGCAAATCGTCAAGCTCTTCCCTCGTGAGGGTTTCAATCGTCTTATTCCAGTAGTGCTCCATAACAACCTCCCTGTCCGTTATTCTCCGCGCCCAAGTCGGAACGCCCTAATGTTGCTGTCGTAGAACTGAGGCTTGGAATTGGCCTTGATCGCATCCTCCCAAACCTGTATGTCGATGTCCGTTTTGGCGGACAGTCGCCCGATCAATACGATGTTTACGGCGCGCTCGTTCTCGGCCTGCTTGGCTAATAATACCGCGTCCATCATCTCGGCCTTGGCATTTTTGGCTGCGCACGTAGTGTTGATGCGTTCCGACATATCCTCCGGATAAATAGCCTGACCGGTGATAACAGGCATAGGGTCGATCTGCTGCGTGTTCACGATGACCTCGCCGCCGTCTTTAAGATACGGCAGGCTACGCAATGCCTCAAGCGCTTCGAACGCGAGGATATAGTCGGCCTGTCCGTGTTCGATGATCGGTGACTGCACGGGTTCCTTTGCGTAACGCACATATGTAACGACGCTGCCGCCGCGTTGGGACATGCCATGTACCTCAGAAACCTTTACATCCATACCGGAGGCTATCGCTGCGCTGCCGATCACGCGGCTCGCGAGTAAGGTTCCCTGTCCGCCAACACCTACTATGAGTATATTCATTTCGTCCACCTCAATTCTCGACGCATTTGACCGCGTCAAACTTGCACACGCGCTGGCAGTAACCGCAGCCCGTACATAGATCCGATTCTATATAAACACGTTTGTTCTTTCTGACTAAGGAGGGGCAGCCGATATTCATGCAGAAGCCGCATTCCTTACAGCATTCCTTGTCAACCTCGAACCTGCGCTTGTAGTCCACACCCTTCAATAATTTGCATGGGCGGCGGGCTATGATTACGGATGGTTCGTTGGCCTCGAGCTCGGTCTTGATGATGCCCTCGAGTGCTTTTACATCAAACGGATCCGCTATGACCACGCGTTCGATGCCTATAGCCTCACAGAGCTTCTGCAGATCCACCTGCTTTGTGACCTCACCGCGAATTGTTCGGCCTGTGGATGGGTTCTCCTGATGTCCGGTCATACCTGTTATAGAGTTGTCTAAGATAATGACGGTCGAGGTGCCCTTGTTGTAGACCACATCGATGAGCCCTGTGATGCCACTATGTAAAAAGGTAGAGTCACCGATAACGGCTACGGTTTTCTTGGTTTGCGGATGATCGGAGGTATTACCGATAGCCTTCTCCATACCATGCGCCATACCGATACTCGCGCCCATGCAGATGGTTGTGTCCATGGCCTGCTGCGGTGGTAACGCACCCAAGGTATAACAGCCGATATCACCCATTACAGTCAGCTTCATCTGCTTGAGCACATAGAACACGCCCCTGTGCGGACAACCCGCACACATCACCGGCGGACGCGATACAAGCGGCTCGGCGGTAGGGGAGTGGTGGGGGAGGGGAATGGTGTCGGAACTTGTAACATTAGGTCTGACAACCCTTGCAATCATCTCGGCGGAGTATTCACCCAACAGGCTAAAAGCTTCCTTGCCGATCACGCTTAGCCCGAGGCGGCGGCAGTGGTTTTCGATAACGGGATCGAGCTCCTCTACGATATAGACCTTGTCCATGCGTTCGCAGAAGTCCTTTATCAGCATTACGGGTAACGGATTAACGGCCCCGAGTTTCAAATATGAGACCGAATCTCCGAGGGCTTCCTTTGCGTAACGATATGCGATACCGGCTGTGATGATGCCTATGCTTTTAGCCCCGGCTGTGCCGTCCTTGTTTATCTCGGTCGTGTTCAGATCCGATTGTTCGGCCCATTCCGCAAGCTCGGTCATACGTTTTTCCACAACGACATGACGGCCACGCGCCATAGCGGGCATCATGACATATTTCTGCATATCCTTTTTATAGGGCTTCAAGGTCTGCGGTAGCACCTCGCCGAGCTCCACGATGCTGCGTGAATGTGATACGCGCGTGCAGAGCCTTAAAAGCACAGGGGTGTCGAAGCGTTCGCTGAGCTCGAACGCGGCCTTCATGTAATCCTTGCACTCGGCGCTGTCCGAGGGCTCGAGCATCGGAACCTTAGACGCTATCGCATAGTTGCGGCTGTCCTGCTCATTCTGTGAGGAGTGCATGCCCTGATCGTCCGCGACGCATATGACCAGACCGCCGTTCACACCCGTATACGATGCGGTGAACAGAGGATCCGCTGCGACATTTAAGCCGACGTGCTTCATCGCGCACATCGCTCGGCCACCCGCAATCGATGCGCCGATAGCAACCTCAGCCGCGACCTTCTCGTTCGGGGCCCATTCCGCATAGATCTCCGGGTACTCTGTTATGTATTCCGTTATCTCGGTGCTCGGCGTGCCCGGATACGCCGAGGCTACTCTGACCCCGGCCTCGTATGCACCGCGTGCTATAGCCTCGTTACCTAATAGCAGCTTCTTTTCCATTAGTTATATCCTCCACCTGTATCTTAAACGACTACGCGTTTCGCATATCGAGTACGCGCTTTGACTTACCCGCCGTACGCTCCAGCGAGCCCGGCTCCCTCAATACAATCTTACACTCGAGGCCTAAGACGCTCTTGAGCTTGTCCCTGACCAGACGCTCGAGGTTCTCGAGCTCGGCATATTTCTCGAGCAGGGTTTCGTCGACGAGCTCCACATGCACCTCAAGATAGTCCGCGTAGCCCTTACGCTTCATGACGATCTGATAGAACGGGCTGATATGTGCAAAGATGCCCGCACGTTCATCCATGATCGCACTCTCTACCTGCGACGGATAAACGTTTACACCCTTGATGATCAGCATATCGTCACTACGTCCCTTGACCTTGGCCATACGAGCAGAGGTGCGCCCGCATGCGCATTTTTCATATGTAAGAGAGGTGATGTCCTTTGTACGGTAACGCAGAAGCGGGAACGCCTCTTTCTTGACGGTCGTGATAACGAGCTCACCCTCACAGCCCTCGCCGAGCACCTCACCGGTTTGCGGGTTGATGATCTCAGGTATGAAGCAGTCCTCGTTGAAATGCATCCCGGCCTTGTGATTGCATTCGCCCGAAACACCCGGACCTACGATCTCGGATAGGCCGTAGTTTTCGGTCGCGAGTATACCGAGGCGGCTTTCGATCTCCGCGTTCATCTCGGGGGTATGTCCCTCGCCGCCGAATAAGCCTATGCGTAGCTTGAAATGTTTCTTCGGATCGATGCCCTGCTGGCGGATCACATCGGACATATACAATGCGTAGGAGGGCGTGCAGACGAGAACTGTCGTGCCGAAATCCTCCATGACCATGAGCTGCTTTTCGGTGTTACCCGACGAGATCGGTATAACCGAGGCCCCGACCTTTTCGAGCGCGAAGTGTAAACCCAACGCGCCCGTAAACAGCCCGTAGCCGAAGCATATCTGAGCGACATCCGTATCGTCCACACCCGTCATTGCGACGAGGCGGGCCATACATTCGCTCCACATCTCTATATCATTGCGTGTATAACCAACGACCGTAGGCTTACCCGTGGTGCCCGAGGACGCATGCAAACGCACGACCTGCTTTTGCGGTACGGCAAAAAGACCGTACGGATAATGTAAACGTAGGTCTTCTTTTGTGGTCATAGGCAGCTCGGACAGAACCGAGAGCGAATCGACCTTCTCGGGGTTAATGCCGGCCTTGTCTATCCTGTCCTTATAAAACGGTACATTTGCATAAACATGCATCAATGTCTCGCGCAGTCGCTGTATCTGGATCTGCTTTAGCGTATCGCGGGACGCGCATTCTATGTCGGGATTGAAGATCATTACCTAGCACCCTCTCATTATGCTTTTGATCGCATAATAGCACAGAATCGTTCCGAGTACAATGCGGGAGTTTACCGGCCCGTATCGATGATTTCGCCGATTATGGCGGCTATGTCCCCCACCAGATAAGCGCATCTGTCGTATCTGGAGTCACGGTTTTTGATCAACTGTCCGCAATACAGACCCTTGTGGCGTAGCTTGACCTCATCGAACAACCTCATGCGCATGCGCTTTGTGGTTGCTTCGTCAAACATCATCCCGAATACCATAACACCCGCAACGAGCAGCGAACATATATCGCCGGTACCGAAACCCGTGTTTACTCCCTTGCAGAGGTCGAGGCTTTGCTTTGATAGTCTAAGTCCGTAAATCTGCTCGGCGGCCTTTAGGATGCACTGTGAGCAGTTGTAGCCGTTTTCGTAAAAATATATGGCGGATTCACGCATATTAATCATTCCTTTTTATGATATTGATATACAAGCCCGTTATTATAGTATGTAAACGATCAAGTGTTGGTTAAATATCTCGGCTTGTAACCTTTTACAACCACCTCCCATAGAATATACAAGGATGTACAAAGTCCCGAGGGAAAATCCCTTAGTTATAATAAGGAGGATATGAAAATGGAAGGTTATTTGAATGTATTGGTAGACAGCATGTTCCAATATATCGGACGCACCGTAACTATCTTCACAACCAGCGGCGGCCTGTCCGGCAGCGGGTTTACGGGCGTTTTGCTCAGCGTTGACGCTCGTGTTATCAGGCTACTGGTAGATGTCGGCGCAGCTCCGGCTTGCCCGGTTGGCAGCTCCTGCACGAACTATATGACACCGGCCGGTATCGCTAACGATGTTGCTCCGTTTATGGGCAACCCGCTCGGCGCTGTATGCGTAATCCCGACCTGTGCTATCGCTTGCTTCACGCATAACGCTATCTGAGTTCTGAACAGCCGCGTATAATCGAATCTTCATACCAAAAAACAAAGGCAGGGCCTCCTCATTCGGTTGAGGAGACCCTGTCTTTTGTTTACTGGCTATGCTAATATGCCAAGATTTCGTAGCCGGTATCGGTCACAAGCACGGTGCATTCCCATTGCGCAGATGGCTGCCCGTCGGCGGTATAAACCGTCCAGTTATCCTTTGTGTCGGTAAATACATTGGCCTTGCCCATGTTTATCATGGGTTCGACCGTGAAAATAAGACCCGGTGTTAAAAGCATGCCTGTACCGCGTTTGGATACATAGCTGACCCATGGGTCTTCGTGGAATTGTAGACCGATACCATGACCGCCGATCTCTCTGACGACGCTGTATCCGTTTTTAATCGCATGCTCATTCACGGCCTGGCCGATATCACCCAAAAATCCCCATGGCCTTACCTGCTTGATGCCAAGCTCCATACATTCCTTTGCTACGTCTACAAGCCGTTGCTTTTTATCTCCGACATCACCGATGCAAAACATCCGGGAGGAATCCGAGAAGTAACCGTTGTATACCGTTGAAACGTCGATGTTTACTATATCTCCGTTTTTTAATACTACATGGTCGGAGGGTATACCGTGACATACCACATCGTTGATTGATACACAAATGCTTTTAGGGTAATTGTTGTAATAAAGCGTCGCGGGGGTGCCTCCGAGTGCTTTTGTCTTTTTGTAAATGAGACGGTCGAGTTCTTCGGTTGTTATTCCGTCTACGACGTAGTCCTTGATGAAATCCAGCAGTGCTATGTTTCGTTTGCCGCTTTCCCGGATCCCGTCTATTTGCTCTTTGTTTTTTAGAAGCTTGGGGTGGGGTAGGTTAGTTCTGAGTTTGTTCAATAATATGTACTCCTGACATTTGTAAACTGGGAGGAAACGAGCTATTGACATATTGACTAAGCCGGGAACGATATTGGCGGGGCGAGCAACTAAACATCAAGGTAAATGCCCTTGTTAATGACTCCGATGACGAGTACCCGTATCGAAAGGCAATATCGGTGATCTTGTCATTGGTGTTTAAAAGATCATTTGCGGCAGCCCTTATTCGGCACTGGGAAAGGAATTGTTTATACGTCATTCCCATGTGCTCTCGAAACTTTGCAGAGCAGTAGAAGGGCGAGTAGCCGACATGCGAGGACATATCCTTTAAGGTCGGGGCTGGGGCCTTTGCTACATTTTTCTCCACCCATTTCGCCATTGCTTCTATCGTTTGAACGGACATATGCTTCACTCCTTTGACTAGTATATCAGGATGGGCTTGGGGATACCTGATGTGAGTTGCGAATGTTGGGGGAGGGTTGAAAGGATAAAATTATCACTTGTTTTGAATGCTTTTGTGTAGCCATTGGTCAAACTCCATTTCATTTTTGTCCGATAAGGAGTAGCAAAGTTCAGCATTATTAAAAATTTTTTGAGACGTTGGATGGTTAGCTCCGAATTTAATAAAAAAGCAGCGATAAGCCTTGATACAAAATTTAAGAGCCTCTTTGTAGTCGCCTTGATTGCGATACACGAGAGCTATGTTGTTGTAAGAGGTAGCAGTAGAAGGGTGCTCATAGCCTAATACCTTTTCACAAATCATTAAATCCTTATTGAAAAACATCAAAGCCTTGTCGTAGTCGCCTTGATTGCGATACACGAGAGCTATGTTGTTGTAAGAGGTAGCAGTAGAAGGGTGCTCAAAGCCTAATACCTTTTCAAAAATAATTAAAGCCTTATTGAAAAACATCAAAGCCTTGTCGTAGTCGCCTTGATCTTGATACACACCGGCAATATTGTTAAAAGAGGCAGCAGTAGAAGGGTGCTCATAGCCTAATACCTTTTCTTTAATAATTAAAGCCTTATTGAAAAACATCAAAGCCTT
>CAZUNC010000111.1:0-7897 GCA_964621475.1 uncultured Defluviitaleaceae bacterium
CTGGAACTGTATTTACAAACTCTGCGGGCATACAACTGGATCCTGCTGCCGAAAAAACCGCGGTAGTATTAATGGCCGATACAGTGCTTGAGGAAAACCAACAGGGCATTGAAAACGTAATACGAGAATCGAGCCTGACCAAGGATATGAAATACGATACCATATACCTAAATCTCGTGGATCATGAGGACGGTAATATTATCGTACAGGCGGACAAGCCCGTAACGGTACTGTGCCCGTATCCGTCCGGCACAAACAAGTATTACGATTTCGCGGTGCTGCATTTTGAGGAGGTAAAGCGCGGTGTAGGCGAGACCCCCGTGTATAATCCGGTTGTTCTTACACCCGTGAAGATGGACAACGCCATCGCGTTTACGGTAAACAGCTTCAGCCCGTTCGCGATAGCCTATTCAACCACCGCGAATATACCCCCGACACCTTCGCCAAACCCTACATTTATGCCATATCCTCCCTACCCTCCGGGACCTCCGTATCCGACAAATACGCCGCCTACACAATCGTCCGGTACAGCTCCACCAAGCACAGCCTCACCGGGCACGGTCATAGGCAACACAAATACCGAACGTGCGAATATCGTACAAGTGCCCCATAACCGTATCCCGGGTAGACATCCGGCTTATATGATCGGATATCCGGAACGAACCTTTAAGGCACAGGGTAATATGACCCGCGCGGAGGCCGCGCTCATGTTTGCGCGTATAGGTGGCATGGACCTGACAGCGGATTACTCATCGACCTTCCGCGATGTGCGCCCCGGGCTCTGGTACTCAAGTGCAATCGGTTTTCTACAGCAAAGCGGTATCATAGACAGGGCTTCAGAGTTCTTTCGTCCCGGTGATGCAATCACACGCGCCGAGTTCGCAGTACTCGCGACTACCTTTGACGGTTTGAGCGGCGAGGCGACGGATGTCTTTAGCGATGTACCAACGAACCATTGGGCAGCTGACGAAATCTCGTTGGCCGTCGAAAGGGGTTGGATTCAAGGTTACGGCGACGGAACCTTTAGGCCCGACAGGTATATCACACGTGCCGAGGTGGTCACGTTTGTTAATCATGTATTGGGACGACGCGGAGACGTGCTGTTTATAGACAGCAACGACGGTATTATACGTTTCACGGATTTATTTAAGGATTTCTGGGCTTATTACGACATCATGGAGGCTGTAAACGATCACAACTATATCCTTCATGAGCACGAGCACGAAGACGAAACCTGGACGGAATTGCTAATACCGGGCTATCTCGGCCATACCTCAAACCGACATCCCGATGCGCCGGTACCCCAGCAGGCAACCTCTATGACCGAGTAGCTCCAACCCGTGTATTCCTCCAAAATACCCTCTAGGAAGCCCTCGTCGTAATTATAGAGCGTACGTCCCTGATTACCAACACCGGAGCAGTCCAGATCCTCTTGTACGCTAAGCACGGCCTTTCCGGTCCCCGGATTGACCTCCTCTATCTTTAGTAACCCGATTTTATTTTCGCGCAGCTTTTCTGTGGTCTGGACCGAGAACGCGACGAAGTCGAGATTTAAATCCAGGTTTTCACGCGCAAACGCCTTTCCGGCTATTTTGCCGCATTGCCTGAATGCATCGATCATCTCGCCTTCGCCGTATTTCTCCGTCAGCACCTCGCGCATCGTAAACTGAAACAGCCTATAGACGGCCATGGGCATCTCCTCGCCCAAGTTCAGCCTCCCTTCCCCCATCTCACCGAGCATGTCCACAGTCATATTAATTTGCTTGTCCTGTGGATTGGGGGTCGGAGCGGGCGCGTCTATCACGAGCTCGTCTGCGGGCATTGGCTTAGCGTAATAATATCCCTGCACCATATCGCATTTCAGATCACGCAGCAGATCTATATGCTCGGTCGTCTCGACCCCCTCTGCAACGGTCTGTATACCGAGCTCCTTCGCCATGCGCATGACACTTCCGAGTACGGTCTTCGTACGCGTTTTAAATCGCGAGTCTGTAAAGAAGCTGCGATCGATCTTGATAACGTCCACGGGCAGGTTTTTGAGAAGCCCCAATGAGGAATAACCCGTGCCGAAGTCGTCCATGGACAGTGTAAAACCCGCTATATGCAGCTCCTTTAACACACGCTCCAGTGCCTCTTCGTTATTAAACATCGTGGATTCCGTTAGCTCAATCTCCAAGTTTTTCTTTGGGATTTTGTAATAATCAGCGATATTACGAATGTCCTCTACAAAGTTAATATCATTCAGATGCCTGCGCGAAAAGTTTACCGATACAACGATGGGTTCGAGCCCCGCCTCTATCCATTTGCTCTCTATCTCGCAGACCTTCTTAAAGATGTACATATCCAGACGTGTTATAAACCCGTTTTTTTTCAAACAATGGGATAAAGTCGCCTGGGGAGATCATGCGCCCATCTGCTGTAAACCAACGCACCAATGCCTCCGCACCGGTGATTTCACCGCTGTCTAACCCATACTTCGGCTGTAGGTATAGCTTGAATTCCTCGTTGTTCAGCGCGTCCCACATGATGCGTTCAATCTCGGCTTCCTTGACCAGCACCTCCTTTAAAGCCTTGTCATAATCAGTGATGTGAGCATTTTTATTGCTACGTGCAATGCAATGCGCAAGGTTTACCTTGCGATATCCAATTTGATGAAAAAGAAATTTTTTCCCTGTTGCTTTATGAGTTCAGTGGCCTCGCGCTTAAACTTCGCAAGATTGGGCGCGCCGGTAACCTCATCGAAGAATGCGATACGATACAGCGTGTCTGAATAGCGTTTTTGATTTAATGAAATAAATAATACCAACGCAAGTAATATAAAAAAGACCATGAGGGTAAGGACGAGTGCGCGTTCCGTCATGTCGCATGCCACCTCGGATATCACGGCATCTGGCACTACTGAATAGATCTACCAGCCATCTATCCCCACCGGTGAATATGTCATCAGCCTCTTTTCATCGCTGCTTAGATATATAGCGCGTCCAGATGCATGTTCCTCTTTCTTACATTAAGACTTCATCGAGTGTATCGATGGCATCGCCGTCCACAAATTCTACGTCCTTAAGAAAATCCAATAGGTTATGACCCTTCAATGATGTGTAATAATTATCCGTCTTCGCAATGATATTGTCGCCGCTGTCACAGACAAACGCGAACCCCGAGCCGTTAAACGAGGATGTGAAAAACCCGTTTAGATTCTCTATGTCCTTTGCTGCTGCGATAACACCCACGCTGTTATCTTCAATGATTATCGGCGCGGAAATCACTATGGCCGGCTGTCCGATCATGTCCGATACAAATATATCGGTTACAAAGGTTTCACTTGCAGCCGACCCTTGACAAATGCGACTGCGCATGATATTGTACTGACGTTTCTTGGAAAAATTCCACGCGTAGATCATTACGGGAGATTAATCATGAATACATCAAATCTCAGTTTAAACGCTATTATAATTATTAGCTGCACTATCATAATTGATAGTGCTATTTGGCGTTGTGCTGATTAGGGTATTTGTGGTCCTTAAAAAAGACTGAACCCCTTGCGGCAGACGCCGTAAGGGGTTTTTATGTATAGGGGGTCAGCAAAGGAGGAATAGGCAGATGTTTAAGACATACATAACGACGATGCAAGACAAATCCGGCGCATTCCTGCGCGCGAGCAAGATCATAGCTCACAACAGCGGCAATATCGTACGTGTGAGCTATAACAAGGCCGTCGACATCCATACGTTGTTTATAGACGTGGAGGCCGACGAAGCCCGGTTGGATGCAATCACTGCACAGCTTGAGCATTTTGGTTATCTGACGCACGACGAGCAGCAGATGACTGTGTTGCTTGTGGAGTTCAAGCTACCGGACAGACCCGGGGCCGTCACGCCGGTGCTTGAGATACTAAGCCGTCACAAAATCAATATCTCATACATGAGCTCGCAGGCTAACGGTTCGGCATATCAAAACTTCAAGATGGGGCTTTTGATCGATGATCCGAGTATCATCCGCAGGTTGCTCGTCGAGGTCTCGAAGATCTGCGACGTGCGGATATTGGATTATGACGCAACAGAGAAGCATCTCGATAACACGGTGTTCTATCTCGGCTTTTCGAACGAGATACGTAGGCTGCTGTCTCTGACTCAGGATCAGACCAACGATATCATCGTCAATTCAAATCGTATCATGCAGATGCTCGACGAGCGCGGTGAGGAGCCGTTTAAGACCTTTGACTATATCAAGCGTTTCGCGGAGTTTACCGTGCATCACGCAGGTGAAGCGTATAATCCTATCATATCCCAACGCCGCCTCACGACGGATGTCATCATGACCTGGATACAACCACCCTGCGGCAGCAACAGCTATATCCTCGAGTACAAAGGCGACGAGCTGTTGTTTGTTGATTGCGGATTTGCGTATTATAGGGACGAAAGCCTCGCGGTCTATTCGGAAATCTACCCTAATTTCATATCACGTAAAAAGAGTCTGATACTTACACACTCGGACATCGATCACTGCGGCTGCACGGATTTGTTCGACACGGTATATGTAAACCGCAGCTGCTTCGAGAACTTCAGGTTCGAAAATGAGGGACGCGACAGCTTCCGCGAGCAGAACCCGTCACACGCACCACATTACCGCATCAGCCGAATCATATCGGGCTACAAGCCGCCCGATATGCAGTTGCTTCGGATCGTCAACAGCGCCGATCCCGATTCCGAGCTCCCCCTGTCGTTTATCGGGTCGTTTTCGTTCGGCGACATGGACTTTAACCTCTACGAGGGAAACGGTGGGCATGTCAGGGGCGAAATGATCCTCGTGGACGACGAACACCAGATCGTATTTACGGGCGATAACTTTGTAAACATCGCGGGCTTTTCACCCGAACAGGCCGCGTTTAACAAGCTCTCACCATATCTGATGACGAGTGTAAACGTAGACTCGGCAAAAGCCACGAGCATCCGCAAGGCCATCATGCAATACAAGGACTATCTGCTATGCCCCGCTCACGGGGATATATTGATAAATATGTCTCCGTGAGCGTGATCACAGGGGATATATTGAACAATACGGGGTTGTAGCAAAAGACCTTACCACGGATAAGAACGGATTAGCACAGATAATAAACAATATACGAGGAGGAAAATATGGAGAATTATCTGTCATCAACACTGGAACGTTTGAAGGGCCTGCGCTGTGAGCTGGATATCAGCGCGGAGGAAATGGCACATGTGACGGGTGTCACGGTGGATGAGTATCTGCAGGTCGAAAACGGCGAAATAGACCTGAGTTTTACGTTTTTGTTCAAATGCTCCAATCGCTTTGGCGTGGATATCTCATCGATCGTCACGGGTAATGAGCCGCGCCTTGCAAGCTATACCCTGTCGCGAAACGGCGAGGGTATGCCTATCAAACGCCGCGAGGGTTTTGAATATACGCATATCGCTTATCTACTAAAGGATCGTCTCGCGGAGCCGTTTATCGTAACCGCCAAGTATTCAAGGACACTCGAACATACACCGGTCGCCTTGTCCTCACACGGCGGGCAGGAACTAAATTACGTACTTGACGGTACATTGAAGGTGCAGATAGAGGGCCATACAGAAATCCTAAAGTCTGGCGACAGCATGTTCTATGATGGGCACAAGCCACATGGCATGGTCGCGCTCGGTGGTGAGGATTGCCGTTTTATCTCAGTGGTTATAAAGGGCAAAGCCGACGATGACAGTGTATTGGCACCAACCCCCGCCGCATTACACAATCCACTCGCGCAGCAGTCCGACGCCCGTATATATAAACAATATGTCAAGGAAACCCTCGACGAAAACGGTTATCTGAAGGATATCGCGTTTAACGTGCCCGATGATTTCAACTTCGGCTTTGACTGCGTGGACGCGGTAGCAAAAAAGAACCCCGACAAGCTCGCGATGCTCTGGGTGTCCGGGAGCGGCGAGGAACGCCGTTTCACATTCGGTGACATGAAGCGCTATTCGGATAAGACCGCCAACTATTTCCGCAGCATGGGCATAGGCAAGGGTGACAAGGTCATGATCGTATTGAGACGACATTATCAATTCTGGTTCGCATTAACCGCGTTACACAAGCTTGGTGCGGTCGCAATACCGGCCACGGATCAGCTCATGGAAAAGGATTTTGTATACCGTTTCAACATGGCCGAGGTCAAAGCGATTGTTTGCACGGGCTACGGGCACGCAGCCCAGATGGCCGATGCCGCGTTACCACAGTGTCCGACCGTTCAGATCAAGATGATGGCAAACGGTACACGCGACGGCTGGGACAATTTCGACGAAGGTGTTGAACGCGCGAGTGATGTGCTCGAGCGCGTAGATACAAAAGCCAACGATATCATGTTGATGTTCTTCTCATCTGGTACTACCGGCTATCCGAAGATCGTACAACATACGGCGACTTATGCCATCGGCCATATCGTAACGGCCAAGTGGTGGCACAACGTAGACCCCAACGGGATACATTTTACAGTGTCCGACACGGGCTGGGGTAAGGCGCTCTGGGGTAAGTATTACGGTCAATGGCTCTGTGAGGCCGCCATCTTTACCTGCGACTTCGAACGCTTCAATCCCGTCGACATACTGCCGATGTTCAAAAAATACAACATCACAACCTTCTGCGCACCGCCTACGATATTCCGCTTCTTCATCAAGGAGGATCTCACACGCTACGACCTTTCGAGCCTCAAGTACGCATGTATAGCCGGTGAGGCCTTAAACCCCGAGGTCTACAGCCAATTCTTAGCCGCAACGGGTATCAAGCTCATGGAAGGCTTCGGACAGACAGAAACGACGCTCACGATCTACAACCCTCTCGGTTCTCAGCCGAAGCCCGGTTCGATGGGTATCCCGTCACCTGCTTATGATGTGAGACTGCTCGATTCCGATGGCAATCCGGTCAAACACGGGGATGTCGGTGAGATATGCATCCGCACAAAGGATGGCAAGCCCTTTGGTATGTTTACGGGCTACTACCGTGACGCGGACAAGACAAACGAGGTCTGGCACGATGACATCTATCACACCGGTGACACCGCATGGCAGGACGAGGACGGCTATTTCTGGTATGTGGGTCGCACGGATGATCTGATCAAGTCCAGCGGGTATCGCATCGGACCTTTTGAGATTGAGAGCGTGCTGATGGAAATGCCATGCGTAGTCGAATGCGCTGTCACGGGAGTGCCCGATCCGACCGGCGAGCGTGGCCAGCTCGTAAAGGCTACTATCGTACTCGCAAGGGGTTACGAGGCCTCAGATGCCCTCAAAAAGGAAATACAGGACTACGTCAAGCATCATACCGCACCGTATAAATATCCGCGTGTCGTTGAGTTTGTAGAGAGCCTGCCGAAGACCATCAGCGGCAAGATCCGTCGTGTAGAGATCAGGGAAGAGGATAAGAACAAGTAACATCTGCCCGCACCCTCTCATACAATACAAGTAAACACATTGTATGAGAGGGTTTTTTCATGGATAAAAATACAAACTACCGGCTGACACCCGCGATAATGTTAAAAGCCATGCAAGGTGAATACGATGCGATCGCTTATTATAAAGAGCTCTCGGAGCTCGCGCCGAACGAGGAATTTAAGCGAATGATCGCACATTTTGCCGAGGATGAGACCACACATCTGGAGATGAGCACGCAGCTATACACCCGCCTTTTCAAGAATCGTCCGCAGCTTGAGCAACAAAAAACCCCTACCATCGTGAATTTCGAGGAGGGGTTAAAGCAAGCCTTTCATGACGAGACGGATGCGTATGAGATGTACAGAAACATCTATCTCGACAATATGAGCCCCGGTATTAGGAACACCTATTTCAAAAACATGACCGACGAAAACGAGCACGCGCTCAAGATCGTCTATATGCTCACAACCATG
>CAZUNC010000112.1:0-7733 GCA_964621475.1 uncultured Defluviitaleaceae bacterium
AACCCCCTCGGTTTGCGAAAGTGAGCCGAGGGGGTTTTTTATTTTTTTCTGGGAGGTAATTTTATGCAAAGGCCAACACTCGATGAGATCAAGTCCATCTCAATCGACTATGACGTAATACCGATAAGCCGTGAGCTCTATGCTGATATGCTGACCCCCATCGGAGTATTGAAGGCACTACAGAGCGCGGACAATCATTGTTTTCTGCTGGAAAGCGTTGAGGATGCAAAGAAATGGGGCAAGTATTCTTTCTTGGGTTATGACCCGATATTGGAAATGACTTGCCACAACGGGAGCACATCGGCGAAACCAAACGATCAGATAAAACAGATCATGGCTCAATATAAATCGCCGGTATTTGATTACTTGCCTCCGTTTACTGGAGGACTGGTCGGGTATTTTTCTTACGACTATATAAAATACAGCGAGCCTACCCTAAAGCTCGATGCGAACGACGAGGAGCAATTTAACGATGTGGATCTGATGCTTTTCGACAAGGTCATCGCATTTGATAATTTCAGGCAAAAGGTAATCATCATCGTAAATGCCCGCACAAATGATTTAGTACACGAATACGAAAAGGCAACAGCCGAGCTCGATAAAATTGAACGCTTAATCACCACGGGCATCAGCAGAAAATCTGCAATAGGGTATCTGACCTCCGATATAAAGCCGTTGTTTAGTCGTGAGGAATATTGCAGGATGGTTGAGCGAGCAAAGGACTATATACGTGAGGGGGACATATTTCAGGTCGTTTTATCAAACCGATTTGAGGCCGGATTTGAAGGCAGCCTGCTCGATACATACAGGGTCTTACGCACAACCAACCCCTCACCATATATGTTTTATTTAGGCAGCGACAATATCGAGCTTGTGGGTGCATCACCCGAAACCCTCGTAAAGCTTGAAAACGATTTGCTCCATACGTTTCCGCTGGCCGGCACGAGACCACGCGGTGAAACACAAGATGAGGATATGATGCTCGAACGTGAGCTTCTTTCAGATGAAAAAGAGCTGGCCGAACATAATATGCTGGTCGACTTAGGACGTAACGATCTCGGAAAGATAAGCAAATTCGGCAGCGTAGAGGTTGAAAGTTATATGTCCATACTAAAGTTTTCGCATGTTATGCATATCGGTTCGACCGTAAAAGGGATCATCCGAGACGACAAAACGGCCATAGATGCGATATCAGCCGTACTCCCCGCCGGAACGCTCTCGGGTGCGCCTAAGATAAGGGCCTGCGAGATAATCAACGAACTTGAAAACAATAAGAGGGGCATCTACGGCGGTGCCATCGGTTATATAGACTTCAGCGGCAACATGGACACCTGCATAGCGATACGCCTCGTATTCAAGAAAAACGGTAAGGTCTTTATCCGCTCCGGTGCGGGTATCGTCGCAGACAGCATTCCGGAAAAGGAATATGAGGAATGCATAAACAAATCCAAGGCCGTTATAAATGCATTAAAACTATCGGAGGGGGGCCTTGACAGATGATACTGCTAATCGATAACTACGACAGCTTTTCATACAACCTATATCAGCTGATCGGTAGCATAAACCCGGATATAAAGGTCATCAGAAACGACGAGTTAAATATCTCGCAGATATCCGAGTTAAACCCTACACACATCGTTATCTCACCAGGCCCCGGCAAGCCGTCTGATGCGGGGATATGCATCGATGTGATCCGTGAGATTGGCGCAAGGTTGCCTATCTTAGGTGTATGTCTCGGTCATCAGGCAATTTTTGAAGCCTTTGGCGGCACCGTATCCTACGCACAAAGGATCATGCACGGCAAGCAGTCTCAGGTCTCATTGGACTTAAATTGCCCGCTATTTAACAGCATGCACAGCAACATCAACGTCGCGCGATATCATTCGCTTATCGCCATCAAAGAGACACTGCCGAGCGAGCTGCTAATCACATCCCAAACAATAGACGGGGAGATCATGGCCATATCACACAAAAAACATAAAATCTACGGTGTACAATTCCACCCCGAATCCATATTGACCCCGGATGGGAAACATATCATTAAAAACTTTTTGGAGGCATGTTAGATGATTAAAGAAGCGATTATTAAACTATCGAAGCGCGAAAACCTGTCATATGAACAGGCCGAGCAGGTCATGGACGAGATCATGAGCGGATCCGCAAGTGATGTGCAGCTGTCGTCTTATCTGACAGCGCTTTCGTTAAAGGGTGAAACCATTGAGGAGATAACGGCATCGGCTGCCGGTATGCGCAAGCATTGCGTAAAGCTGCTGCACGAACAAAATGTACTTGAGATCGTAGGTACGGGCGGCGATCAGTCCCATAGCTTTAATATATCTACGACATCTGCGATCATTGTTTCGGCGGCGGGTGTGCCTATCGCAAAGCATGGCAACCGCTCAGCCTCAAGTAAATGCGGCTCCGCAGACGTATTGGAGGCACTCGGCGTTAACATCACGCTGCCGCCCGAAGCGAGCGCCTCTATGCTCGAAAAAATCGGCATCTGCTTCTTGTTTGCGCAGAATTACCATATAGCAATGAAATATGTCGCGCCCGTTCGCCGTGAGCTCGGTATCCGCACCGTGTTTAACATCATTGGCCCACTCTCAAACCCAGCCGGAGCTAAGATGCAGCTACTCGGTGTCTATGAAGAAGCGCTCGTCGAGCCTATAGCAAAGGTGCTCGCAAACCTCGGAGTAAAAAATGCCATGGTCGTATACGGACAGGACGGCTTTGATGAGATATCCGTATCCGCTCCGACAACGGTGTGCGAGGTCAAGGGCGGCTGGGTGCGGTCGTATGTAATAAGCCCCGAGCAATTCGGCTTCATGCTTCATCAAAAATCCGATCTCACAGGCGGTGATGCTAAAGAGAACGCATCCATCATCAGGAGGATATTGAGTGGGGAAAAAGGAGCCATGCGTGACGCAACGATACTCAATTCCGCTGCAGCTCTATACGTCGCAAAGGAGATATCGTTCGAGGCCGCTATAGACGAGATTGTACATACCATAGACAGCGGCAGAGCCATGGAGCAGCTCGAGGCGTTTATAAAATTATCCAACGACATACACAAATAACATAATGGATTGGGGTGATTAAATGTTTTTAGACAGGATCGTTAAATCGACCGCAGAGCGTGTCGCCAAAATCAAAGCCGAGTTCGATTTCCCATTTGAAAGGGCTCTTAAAGGCGACGATATAGCCTTTATATGTGAGATCAAAAAAGCCTCGCCATCCAAGGGTATCATTGCCGAGGACTTTCCGTATTTGGACATCGCAATCGAATACGAACGCGCCGGGGCAGCGGCGGTTTCCGTATTGACGGAGCCCGAATTCTTCTTGGGTAGTGATGAGTATTTGAGGGAAATCAGCGGCGCTATCAGCTTGCCTACACTACGTAAGGATTTTATCATAGACACGTATCAAATATACGAGGCCAAGCTATTGGGTGCGTCGGCAGTGCTTCTGATCGCGGAGATATTGGATCAGAAAACACTATCGGAGTATATAAAAATAGCCGACAGTTTGGGATTGTCGGCATTGGTTGAGAGCCACAGCCTCGAACAGATGAACAAGGCGTTGTCCGCAGGCGCGAGAATAATCGGCGTAAATAATCGTAACCTCGAGACATTCGAGGTAGATATAACCACAAGCATCAAGCTCCGAGAGCATGTCCCGCCCGACAAGATATTTGTATCTGAGAGCGGTATAACAAACGCTCGTGATATACAAATGCTTCGCGACAACAATATTAACGCTGTACTAATCGGTGAAACCCTGATGCGAAGTGATAATAAAAGGCTCATGCTCGATACCCTACGGGGCATTCGAGGTGAGATATGAAGATAAAGATATGCGGGGTTATGCGTGAATGTGATATAGACTATGTCAATTATGCGCAGCCCGAATATGTAGGATTTGTGTTTGCACCCAGCAGACGCAGGATAAGCGTCGAGTCCGCGGCTGTGTTCAAGTCAAAATTAATTCCTCATATCTCGGCTGTAGGTGTTTTCGTTGATGAGGACATCGATTTTATCAATAGATTAGTCCACGACAAGATCATAGACATAGTCCAGCTCCACGGCCGCGAGAGTGATGATTATATACAGCGGATCAATGCACCCACCATCAAAGCGGTGCGCATCGGCGAGGACATAAACCGCCCATCCGAATTTTTATTGTTTGACGGTGTAAAAGCCGGCAGCGGTGAAAGCTTTGACTGGTCAAAGCTACCCGAAACGGATAAACCTTTTTTTATAGCCGGGGGCATCAACATTAACAATATCAATCAGGCCATGGCATTAAACCCATATGGCATCGATATCTCAAGCGGTGTAGAAACGGACGGCTTTAAGGATAAGCAAAAAATCATAGAAATAGTTAGGAGAGTACGTAATGGATAAAGGCAGATTTGGTATTCACGGGGGGCAATACATCCCCGAAACACTGATGAACGAGATCATCAATCTCGAGAAGCAATATGAGTTTTACAAAAAGGATAAGGCGTTTAACGACGATCTTTCCGATTTACTAAACAATTACGCCAATCGTCCGTCTCTGTTATATTTCGCGGAAAAAATGACATCTGACCTCGGAGGCGCCAAGATCTATTTAAAACGTGAGGACCTGAACCATACAGGCTCACATAAGATCAATAACGTGCTCGGTCAGGCGTTGCTTGCAAAGAGAATGGGTAAGACCCGGATAATAGCAGAGACAGGAGCCGGTCAGCACGGTGTCGCTACGGCGACCGCAGCGGCGCTCTTAGGGCTTGAGTGTGAGATATTTATGGGCAAGGAGGACACGGAGCGTCAGGCATTAAACGTGTTTCGCATGGAGCTGTTGGGCGCAAAGGTTCACGCCGTCACGAGCGGTACGATGACATTAAAGGACGCCGTAAACGAAACGATGCGTGAATGGGTCTCCCGTGTACACGACACCCACTACGTACTCGGTTCCGTGATGGGCCCTCACCCCTTCCCTACGATCGTACGCGATTTCCAGAGTGTCATCAGCAAGGAGGCGCGGGAGCAAATCCAAAAGGCCGAAGGCCGATTGCCCGACTGCGTGGTTGCATGTGTCGGCGGTGGCAGCAATGCAATGGGAATGTTCTATCACTTCATCCCCGATAAGGATGTCAGGCTGATCGGCTGCGAGGCCGCAGGTCACGGCATCGATACGGACAAACACGCCGCGACCATAGCAAAGGGCCGATTGGGTGTTTTCCACGGCATGAAGTCATATTTTTGTCAGGATGTCTATGGCCAGATAGCGCCTGTACATTCCATCTCGGCAGGGCTTGATTACCCGGGCATAGGACCGGAGCACGCATACCTACACGACATAAAACGCGCCGAATACATACCGGTTACTGACGACGAGGCCATCGAAGCCTTTGAATATCTGTCCAAGACCGAAGGGATCATCCCGGCCATAGAGAGCGCACATGCCATTGCATATATCAAAAAGCTCGCGCCCACTATGGGCAAGGACAACATAATCATAGTGTGCCTTTCAGGGCGCGGTGACAAGGACGTCGCATCCATCGCAAGATATAAGGGGGTCAATATCAATGAGTAGAATAAAAAACGCATTTGAAAACGGCAAGGCATTCATAGGGTTTCTGACCGCAGGTGACCCCAACATACAAAAAAGCATGGATTATATACTCGCTATGGCCGAAAGCGGAGCCGACCTAATCGAGATCGGCATACCTTTTTCGGACCCCATAGCAGAGGGTAAGGTCATAGAGGCCGCAAATGTTCGAGCGTTGTCGGTAGGCACTACCTGCGATCAGGTCTTTGAGCTCGTCGCTTTGGTGCGCAAGAAAACAAGTATACCTCTTGTATTTCTGACCTATCTCAATCCGGTCTTTAACTATGGTTATGAGCAATTCTTTACTCGCTGCAAGGAGGTTGGTATAGACGGCATCATTATCCCCGACATGCCATATGAGGAACGCGGAGAGCTGTTGTCGTTTGCCAGTAATAACGAGGTTGATGTGATCTCATTGATCGCACCCACATCAGACGAGCGCATATCGCAAATCGCAAAGGACGCAACAGGTTTTATATACGTTGTTTCATCCATGGGCGTAACCGGTGTAAGGAGCGAAATAAAAACAGATATCACCTCCATCACGGACACCATCAGACGCGTTTCACAAACGCCAATCGCTATCGGCTTCGGCATATCTACTACCGAACAGGCAAAACAAATGGCGACCCATGCAGACGGCATCATCGTCGGCAGCGCTATCGTCAAGATAATCGAGGAGCACGGCAGCAATGCCGATGAATACATCAGATCATATGTCCGCGAGATGAAAAACGCTATCCGCGCGTAACCGATCATCAACCGTAAAATGAGATCGGATGTATCACATGGTCGTCTTTTGGGTTTATGCCGGACAGGAAGGTATCGGTATACATGATGCCACGCCTGACAGAATAGTAACCATGACGCTGACGTATCTTGTCGAGGCTTTCCTCAAATATCTCGTGCTTTTGTATGGCCATGATGTCGTCCAACAGCGACAGCTGCATATAATCCGCGCTCAGCAGATCACAACCCCTGATCCCGAGGCTTCGGATGCCGTTTTTCATGGCCCTTGCTATGCCCTTACTGCCCATGCACAGCTTAAACGCAAGCTTGAATATCTCGTTCGAATCCGCACACGGATATTCGAGCTTGCCCTGTATCTCATAGCTCGCAAGACCCTTTGCGGTTTCGCGGTCGTTGTAGCGCATATATACCTGCACCGTGCGACATTTAAAGCCATATTCCCGCAGCCGCGACGCGACGCTTTCGGCCATCAGATATAGTGTTATCTTTATGTCCCGCTCCTCATTCAAATCCCTCGGGGTCGTCGTGCTGTTACCCACGCTCTTTATCACGGGCATGGCACCGTATAACGAATCCTCCTCATGCTCCGGCTCTTGGTATACCCTCACAGGCGACTTGTCATAGCCATTCGCATATGCCCAGAGCACCTTTCCCCATTTCCCAAAAGTCTCCATCATCATATTCACATCCGCGCGTGCGAGGTGCCCTATGCTGTATATCCCGAGCTTGCGCATCTTGGCCGTGGTCGCCCTGCCTATATACAGTAGCTCGTTTACGGGCAGCGGCCACACCCTCTGCTTAAAGTTTTCCCTGTTTATAACAGTCGTCGCGTCGGGCTTCTTCATGTCGCTGCCAAGCTTCGCGAATATCTTATTAAAGCTCACGCCGACCGATGCCGTGATGCCGAGCTCGGATTTGATGCGTTCGCGTAGCTTATCGGCGATCTGTTCGCCGCTGCCAAACAGCGCGTAGCTCCCGGTCACGTCGAGCCAGCTCTCATCCAATCCAAAGCTCTCCACCTGATCCGTGTATTCCAGATACATCTGCTTGACAGCCTGCGCAAACTCCACATATCGCTCGTAATGCGGCGCGACTGTAACGAGGTCGGGACATTTCTGCTTGGCCTGCCATATAGCCTCACCCGTGATGATGCCATATGCCTTAGCGAGCTGGTTTTTTGCCAATATGATGCCGTGCCTCGCCTCCACATCACCGCCTACCGCCATAGGCACCTTCGCAAGCTCCGGCTTGTATAGGCATTCAATGCTCGCGTAGCAGTTGTTCAGGTCCGAGTGCAAAACGGCCCTGTCCGCTTTCTTACCTTCCATTACTAAATCTCCTTTGCACATTCTGTCAGAATATGCCAAACATACGTTTGCCTTTTA
>CAZUNC010000113.1:0-7678 GCA_964621475.1 uncultured Defluviitaleaceae bacterium
GAAACACTCATTCACGGAGGTATGCAATGGATAAGAGATTTGATGTCATCTGCCTTGGGCGTATAGCGATCGATTTCAACCCGACTGATATACATAGACCACTCGAGGAAAGCTGCAATTTCGTCAAATATGTGGGAGGTTCACCCGCGAATATCGCCGTTGGGCTTGCACGCCTTGGCAAAAAGGTCGGGTTTGTCGGCAAGGTCTCAGACGATCAGTTTGGGCGTTATGTCACGGGCTATTTTAATAAAAACGGCATAGACACCTCGGGTGTATCCATAGCGAAAAACGGCGAATCCCTCGGGCTTACGTTTACGGAGATCAAGAGCGAGACCGAGAGTAGTATATTGATGTATCGCAACTGCGTAGCGGACCTGAGCCTGGAACCCGGCGAGGTCGACGAGGAATATATCAAAAGCAGCAGGATTCTGGTCGTGTCGGGTACGGCGCTTGCAAAGAGCCCGTCGCGTGAGGCCGCGTTTACAGCGATCACCTACGCAAAGAAGCATGGTGTTAAGATAGTGTTTGACATCGACTACAGGAATTATACATGGGCGAGCAGGTACGAGATCGCGGTTTATTACGCGCTCGCGGCGAGCCAGAGTGATATCGTGATTGGATCACGTGAGGAATTCGGCTTGACCGAGGCGCTCGTAGATCCCGGAAATGCAGACGACGACCGCAGTGCCCAGCGTTGGATAGGTGCGGGCAACGGGATCGTCGTGATCAAGCACGGCAAAGAGGGTTCCATGGCATATGTAAAGGAAGAGAACGCCGAAAAGGGTTATGCTACATACCATATAAAACCGTTTCCTGCCTCGCTGTTAAAATCCTTCGGCGGCGGTGACGGTTACGCATCGGCGTTTCTGTACGGACTGCTGTCGGGATATGATGTCGAGGCTGCGTTACAGCTTGGCTCGGCTTCGGCTGCGATGCTTGTGTCCGCCCATAGCTGCTCAGAGGCGATGCCGACAGAACAGGAACTCATGGATTTTTATAATAAAGTACGCTAAACCCGCCACTCCAACAGCTTACCGAGGAAGCGCTTGAGCTCGTCTGTCTGAGGGTTAGAGAAGATATCCTCGGACAGGCCGTATTCCTTTATGCGGCCCTCATGCAGGAACGCAACCTTTTCGCATGCGTGGCGTGCAAAGCCCATCTCGTGTGTGACGATGATAAAATTCATGTCGTCATTTTTGAGCTCGTTTACCATGTCCAAGACCTCGGTTGTATACTCGGGATCGAGTGCGCTCGTGGGCTCGTCCAAGAGCAGCATGGCGGGCTTCGGCGCGACCGCACGCGCTATTGCAATACGTTGTTTCTGACCCCCTGATAATTCATGGGGTCTTTTTTGTCTGTCCGCAAACAGTCCGAAACGCTTCAACAGTCCCTCCGCGACGGCCTCCGCGTCGGCTTTTGTATAGTTGTGCACCTTTATAAGCGGCACGGTGATGTTCTGCAGCGCAGTCATATGCGCAAACAAGCCGCCCTGCTGGAATACAAAACCCAAGGATTTGCGATACAACGCGGTATCCGAGACTTGGTTACCGCCCAAACTCAACGTGCCCGCGCTCGCATTGATTAATCCGCCGAGGATACGCAGAAACGTGGATTTCCCGTCACCGGACGGACCAATAATCGCGAGTGTACGGATGTCATCGGAGAGGCTTACATCCCTGAGCACATAACGCGGCTCTGTGTTCTTTCCTCCGTCGAAGGTCTTAAATAGTCCATTAACCTCGATTTTCAAACGCAAACCTCCTCTCCAATCGAGCGCTCACAAACGAGATAGGCAGCGTCAGCAGTAAGTACAAAAGCCCCAAGAAGATATAGCTCTCAAACAGCTTGAAGTTCATCGCGCTGATCTCGCGCATGGTCTGCGTGAGTTCGATCACGGAGATCACGGACAGCAGCGATGAATCCTTGATGATTGATGCGAACTGCCCTGTCAAGGCCGGTAATGTACGCGCAACGAGTTGTGGTAGGATCACGTTTGTGAGTGTCTGTGTTTTTGTGAAGCCAACAGCCATTGCGGCCTCGAATTGGGTTTTGTCGATGGACAGCAAACTACCGCGTATGATCTCGGCGATATATGCGCCCTCAAACACGGACAGGATGATCACGCCGGATAGGAAGCGGTTCTGTATACCCACTGCCGAACCCACGATGTAGTAAAACAGATAAATTTGCATGATCAACGGCGTACCACGGATGAATCTCACATAGAGCGCAGCTGCGTAACGCAGAAATAAAATATTAGCGTTTTGCAGATAGGCAGCTAAAATTCCGAGCACAAGGCTCAGGATCAGGCTGCAAATGCTCAAACCCACGGTCATTGCAAAGCCCTGTAAAATCCGAGTACGCAACGGCGACAGGAACGAAAAATCGAACGTAACGCCGATGCGTGACAGCGAGAGCCATAATGCGAAAACAATCACAATGGTTAATAGCAATATATTGAGTGCCGCCTTGAGCGGCAGATTGGTTTTCATACTACTTGATGTCAAAGAACCAGACGAAGCCGAGTGCGTCGAATGCCTTCTTTTCCTCAGCGAGGTGCTTCTGGGTCAGCTTCTCAAACCCGCCCTCAGATTTGTATGTGTCTATGAACGCGTTTAGTTGATCCAAAAGCTCCGTATTACCCTTTTTGACTGCCGCACCCCAGTATTCTACATCCTGAAACGGGATAAAGATCGCGTCCGTTGTGTCGGGGTTTTGTTGGTTGTTGCGATAGATTGTGAGCTGGTCATACAAAAAACCGTCGGCTTTGCCCTGAGATACCTCGGTCACACAGGCACTCTCATCGGGCAGGGATATGATCTCAGCGTTCTTCAGATGCTCGGTTGCATATATAAAACCGGTAGAACCGATCTTAACCGCTACCTTTTTACCGGCTTGGTTCAGATCGTCGACGGACTTGATGCCTGAGTTCTTATTCGCGAGTATAGCCAAGAGCGAGTTCGCGTAGGGCTTGGAAAAGTCCACGGTCTCCTTGCGGCTCTCCGTGATCGTCATAGACGAAACAATCATGTCTGCCTTGCCTGTCTGCAGAGACGGGATCAAGCCGTCCCATGCTGTATTTTCAATAACGACCTCACGCCCGATAGACGCGCCGAAAGCCTTTGCAAAGTCCACGCTGACACCGGCGGGGTTGCCGTCAGTGTCTTTTGTCTCAAACGGTGGGTATGCAAGCTCCATAGCCACGCGCAGCGGCTGGGCATTGTCGGATGATTTGCCGACGGTATTTGCACCACTGGATGTGCATGACACACACGTAAACAACACAATCATTGTAATAAATAAACTAAAAATCCTCTTCATTTTCTCCTCCTTCGTTTGTATTCGCAGCGGACAAAATCTTCATCCGCTTGCATGCTTTGCGCAGCGAACCGAGCATGGCCGCGCATTCCTCCTCTGTGAGTACGTCGAACGGTTGCTCAGGGGAATCGGGCAGCTCGTTTTCGATACGCTGTAGTAATACCTTGCCCTGTTCGGTGATGAATATCCTGTGGCGTTTTGCGTTCTGCTCATCCCGGCAGCGGTCTATCCATTCCTTCTTCTCGAGGTTCTTGATAATCACCGAGGCGGTCGGGCGGTCGCAATGTAGCCACTCAGCAATGTCCGACGGCGCTAAGTAATCACTTTTTGTAAGCTGTTTTAGTATCGAATACTGCTGGATCGTTAATCCGTATGGCGAAATCCTCTTTTGCCTAAGCCGCCGCCACTCCAAAAACAGCCATCCGACCTTTTCCATCATCAACGCATAAATAACGGCGTCAGCCTCCTTGATTAGAACTCTAATCATAGTAAAGCACAACGCCGTAATAATTGTCAATAACTAATGAAAGATTCTTTTATATAAGTGGTCGCCTGACTAAGTCTGAGATATTGACAGGGTAGGGGACATGTAGTTTGACAACCATCTGCGCGTGCGGTGCGGAAGAAATAGACATCATGTGTGTGTCGTACATACCCTCTACGTTCATCGTAAAGCTTGCAGGTTCGTCGGTGCCGGTCCGCAGGAATTCTATCGTATCACCGACTGAAAACTTGCCGCGCTGTTCCAATGTCGCGATCCCGGTCTCGGTATCGTATGCACGCACTATGCCGATAAACTCATAGTCCTTGTGATAACCGCCATGCATGGTGTCGATGTTAGCTTCGCGATTGTTCTTGTCTTCATCCTGTATAAACATCCCGGTCGAGTACGCGCGGTGGCTGACCTTACTGAGCTCGTCCATATACATCGGGATGTTGGTTGCGTATTTCTCTGGATCAGTGAAAAAATCATCAATCGCGCGTCGGTACGCGTTCACGGTGGTGCCCACATACAGAGCGGTTTTCATGCGGCCCTCGATCTTAAAGCTATTGATCCCGGATTCAACGAGCTGCGGTATATGACCGACCATACACAGATCCTTTGAGTTAAATATATATGTGCCGCGTTCGTCCATCTCTACCGGATAAAATGTACCGGGGCGGGTTTCCTCCATAACAGTATATTTGTAACGGCATGGATGCGCACAGGAGCCTGCGTTTGCGTCGCGACCGGTCATCACCTTGCTGAGCATGCAACGTCCCGAATAGGACATACACATCGCGCCATGTACAAAGGCCTCCAAGCAAAAATCCGACCCGATTTCTTGACGGATTTCAGATATCTCATTGAGCGACAGCTCCCGCGCGAGTATTACACGCTTTGCATCCAAATCGCGCCAAAAGCGCACAGCCGCATAATTCGTCGTATTTGCCTGCGTGCTGATGTGTATCTCCAAATTCGGTGCGGCCTGACGCGCGATCGCAAATACACCGGGGTCCGAGACGATTACGGCATCTGCTTCGGCCTCAGATATGGCCGCGATGTATTCGGGTAAGCCACCAAGGTCCGCATTGTGTGCGAAGATATTGACGGTCACATATGCCTTTGCGTTGTTTCGGTGCGCGTAAGAAATAGCATCCGAAAGCTCCGTCATGTCAAAATTTTTTGAGCCTGCGCGCAGACCGTATTGTCTGCCGCCTAAATAAATAGCATCGGCACCGAATGCCAATGCTATCTTTAATTTCTCCATATCACCCGCCGGAGCGAGTAGTTCGGGTTTATTCAAGCTTGCCTCCGTAATTCGAATTCTTTACACAAATCGCTACACCGGAGCCTATCGGTAGGATAGAGGTACTCAGCTGCGGGTTTGTGCGTATTTCATTTAAAAACGCGTTCATGCGCGTATAGAGTGTGCGGTTCCTGCGTGGAACGGAGAGCCTGTCCCCGTCGAGCATGCCGTTTTGCAGTACATCGTCGGCCACGAGCAGTCCGCCGTTCTTTAAAAGCCGCACTATATGCGGCAGGAATACCGGGTATTGGGCTTTCGCGGCATCCAGTAATATAAAGTCGTATGTCGTGGTCAGCGTCGGCAAGATATCCATCGCATCACCCTCGAGTAGTGTAACGATATCCTCGATGCCCATGCGCTTAAAATTGTGTCTTGCGCGTTCGATCATCAGCGGGTACCGGTCGATCGTGGTCAGATGCCCGCCCGGAGCTAACGCAGATGCGATGAGCCCAGCCGAAAAGCCATAAGCGCATCCGATTTCAAGCGCAAACTTGGGTTTTTTAAGGGCCAAAAGCACATGTAACAGGCGCGCCTCCTCAGGTGTAAGTGAGGGGACCCCCTCGGACAAGCATTCACGCTGCACATCCCCGAGTGGCCCGTCGAATAAAGTCTTATTATCTATGTCTGTAATATTCATATGCATACTCACATTAATACTTCTGCTTATACTGTATCTTTGCGGCTTCGAATTCCTCGTACTTGTCTGTAAAGACATGCTCGCCGGTTTCCTCATCCTTTACAACAAAGTACAGTAGATCCCCCGTACTGGGTTCTAATGCGGCTCTAATGCATGCCTCACCAGGATTTGAGATCGGGCCTATCGGCAAACCGCTGTTCAGATATGTGTTATACGGTGACGGGGTAGCGAGGTCCGCGTCCATAAGCCTGTCCTTTCGTATGCCGAGCACATATAGCACCGTTGAGCACATCTGCAGGTTCATTCCGGTGTCTAAGCGGTTATAAATAACCTCGGCACAGAGCGGGCGTTCCTCGGGTACGCGTATCTCCTTTTCGATGATAGAGGCTATCGTTATGACCTCGTCCATCGTAAGGCCGAGCTCTTTTGCCTTGTCGCTGTACTTTTCCACGTATATCTGTTCGAAGCGCGCAAGCATCTTATTGATGATGATATTTGGTGTGGGGTTAGTGGGTAGGAAATAGGTGTCCGGGAACAAATAACCCTCTAGACGGTTTTCGCGATCGGGTATGTTGTTCAGAAAATCGAAGTCGAAGTTGTTTTCATTGCAGGCCTTTATAAATTCCTCGGCGCTTACGATCTCGTTGCTTTCTAAATAATCTGCGATATTTCTGACTGAAAATCCCTCACGTATCGTGATCTTGATATCGGACTGCAAAACGGTATCGGTCTGCCTGAGTGCAGAGTTGATCTCGGATGCATCCATGTTCATATTTAACGTAAACGTGCCGCCTGTATAATTACTTGCGCTGCCCTTGAGCATATTTTCCACACGGTATAACAAGGCGTTCGCAATGATGCCTTGTTTTTCGAGTAAAGTAGCGACCTCATCGATCGTGGCATTCTCCGGTATAGTGACCTCGACCGATTGGTCGGGTTTTTCTTCATACATCTCGAGTGCGAGATTTTGACCGTAGTCGTAGGCCTTACCTGTATAGAAAACAATAAAATACACGGTTAGGCCCAATATAACCACACTCAATACGATATTGAGCACAAAGAATACGGTTCCGCGTAGAAAATCCAATAGATTGTTGCTGTTCATTTTAACCTCCGGTATCAGGCATGGTATCGATACATTTTAGCCCAGAACGGAAGGGATCGGGTGCTTTTCGTCCAATGTGCCCCTGACCGTGATATTGTAGTACATATTATCCGAAAATAGGTCTATAGTCTGGCCTAACACACTATCCGGTGAAATCAGGCGAATGCGTGGCCTCAATGTGTTTTCGGGGTTGTTCTTGAGCACGACACCTATGCTGCCGTCGGACAGGCTCACGACCATGCCCGGTGCGTATGCCGTAACGGTTTTTAGAAATGCCTTCATAACTGGCAGGTCAAAGTGTGTACCACCGCAGCCCATTATGTACTCGATAGCCTCGTGTGTCATGCAGGCATGTCGATAGCGCAGATTGGATGTAAGAGAGTCGTATACATCGGATACAGCCGTAATCCGTGCATAAAGCGGTATGTCATCCCCAGAAAGACCGTTCGGATATCCGTTGCCGTCTACGCGTTCGTGGTGAAAAAGTATGCCCTTGAGTATAGAGAGCTTGGGCTTTGAGGCGCTATCCTTGAGGCGGTTGTATGAGTACACCGGGTGCATCTGCACCTCCTTGCGCTCATCCTCGGTCAGCTGGCCGGTTTTGTTATAAACATCCGGATCGATGTCGAGTTTGCCGATATCGTGCAGCAGACCGCAAAGAGCGAGGTCTTGCAGCGCGCGGTTATTGAGCTTTAGCTTTGCACCGGTCAGGACATTTAATATCGAGACATATAAACAATGCGTGAATATACAGGAGTCGTAATCCTTTAACTCCATGATATTTAAAAGGTGATCCTTGTTTTCTAAAATATTTAAAATAAGGCTCTC
>CAZUNC010000114.1:0-7468 GCA_964621475.1 uncultured Defluviitaleaceae bacterium
CTGATTAAGCTCCGCACAACGTCTCGTCGTTATCCATTTGGACGGAGCTAAGTAACGTATTCATTCTAATCATAGAAGCATTTATAACACATTTACCTATATCATGCAAGACTATTCACAAAGTATCTTTTTATTTTACATTTTGTATGTAATATTGATATATTATTACACTCAGAGACAGAGATATCACAAACATATCTACCTGTATTAACGCAGATACAACCTCATTTTCTGTACAATACACTTGCCTCGATCAGATATCGATGCGACACAGACCCGATACAGGCGGGCATTAGTTCTCTCTACATGCCTCTACAAATGCCAATATATTATCAATCGGCACCTCGGGTTCGACCACGTGCGTTGGTGAAATGATCAACGCGCCGTCATAACCGAGGGTCTTTTTGCGTTCGGCTACGACGCGTTTTACCTCGTCGGGTGTGCCGAACGGCATCGTCGTCTGTGTGCCTATCGAGCCGTCAAACACGAGCTGCTTGCCGAACTTGCGCTTGAGCTCTATGGGATCCATGCACTCGGTCTGGATCGGGTTTAATATCGTAACGCCGATCTCTATCAGCTCCGGTATGATCTTTTCTATCATGCCGCAGCTATGATACCAGATCTGGATATCGGGCTTGATCGCGCGCGCAGCGGCATATACCTTCGCCCAGCGTGACTTGATGAAATGTCTCCAGACATCCAACGAAAACATCATGTCGCGTTGATTGGCTACGTCGTCGCCGGTTATCAGGTAATCCACACCGGCCCTCGCAGCGGCCTCGGCCTTTAAGATATTCCGCTCCATAATCTTGTCGAGTATGAACTCGCAGACCTCCGGATTGTCCATCATGTCCATCAAGAACTCGGTGTATCCGCGTATCTGCCAGGCCTCCTCATACATATGCACGATGTTTGTGCAGGTGACCTTGCCGTTTTTATGTGCATCGTCTACCATGGCCTTCATATGTGCGTCCGAATACCCGTCTACATTCGGATATGCGAAATTCTCGATCTCTTTTACGGTAGTGCAGTTGCGCAACGGACTCAGAAAACGCGTGAAATGATATGCGCTGCCCGGTATTTCCAGTACGCCTATGCCGTTTATGTATGCGCGCTCGGGTATCTCTATATCCGCAAAATAACCCGAAAAGTCCACGGGCTTTAAATCCGCGGGTGCCTTTAACCCTACATGTACAGGTTCAAACATACCGAAATACTCGCCCGTTCCTATGTTGTCCGGGATACCTACATGCTTTCTGAGCCTTTCCTCCAGATCCTTAATAAAATCAGCCTTATAAAGAAATGCCCCGTGTTCCTCATGTGCCATGGTTGCCTTAAATAATTCCAGCTGACTGCTCATGTTCTCTCTCCCCATCGATTGTCATTAGGCGCTTCACGCCGCGTTTTTCGTTGTGATTGTAACACCGTTGAAGCCTCTGCGCAATTATTCATATAACAATTTCATGCTACAATTTCACCTCGTTTTTGTTCGCGGATTTGAGGCTGCGCCGGTACCTGCCCGGGGGCAAGCCCTCCATCTGCTTAAAGAAGCGATTAAAATAGTATTCGTTTGTAAAACCCAGCCTCTCGGAGACCTCCGGTATGCTCACAAGCGGATCCTTCAACAGCTCCTTTGCGTACTCGACCTTACGCTGCATGATCAAGCGCTTTAACGTCACACCGAACTGCAGCTTCGCAATACGCTGTACCTGTTTTGCACTCATGCACATAGACTCGGCTATATTCTGTACACTCAGATCCGTTATGTCCGAGCCGTCTATCGCCTTTATGAGCTCGTTACCGAGGCGATCGTACACATTAAACTTTTCCTTTACGCTGTAATCCGCAGATGGGTTCTCGTTGATCTCACGCGCCAGCATCGTCAATATCTGTACGATCGCGCTGTTTATCATCGTAATGAAGCCGCTCTTCCTGTTCTCAGACTCGTTTAAACAGCGGTCAAACAGCTCCCCTATACCAAAGTCATGTGGGATCAGCAGATGCTTCTTAACATCCAATGAATTAAAAATAAACGCCGACTCCCTGTCATCCTTGTCGGTCAAAAGTATCTTGGCCTTTATTGAATAACAGAAATACGGCGTTTCAAACGGATTTTCCAAACGGTGACTGACATTTCTTCCGATTGCTATGGTCTGACCCTCGCGCACGGTAACCGACTCATCCTCGAAATGCACAACAAATGCACCATGCTTTACATGATGAAATTCCGTATCGGTGTGGTAATGCGACTTCGGGTTTGGCGGCGATTTGGCATAGACCGCTCTGAGCCACTCCACATCAATATTCAGACCGTTTGTAACGATGTATATATCTAATTTTTCTAACTGCTCAAGCTTACTGAGGCTCATATTTACTCAGCGGCCATATAGCGCTTCGTTAAGTAATGCAGAGACCTGACCTCCTCACGGAAGGATTCGGTCAGCAAATCTTCGCTCTTTGAGCGTGTGACCGTTTTGATATTTAACCCATCCAGCGACAGGTAATATTTCGCGCAGACCGGATATGCGCGTGTCTCCACCACAGATGACATGGACAGGAAATGGGCCAGTTCGGCCACGTGCTGATCCGTGTCTATGCGGTCGATATGTTTAAACATTTGTGTGTATAGACTCGGATGGATATTAGCCATGACGCCACAGTAGCCGGCAGCCCCCATTTTAATGCTGCCGGGCAGCAACGCCGAGTTCGCATCATATATCTTTAACGAAGTACCCTTCGCGATCTCCAGCTTATTTCTCATATTACCCGAGCGGCAGGCCGTGTCCTTTAAAAACACAAACCTATCCGTCGAAACCATGTATCTGAGCATTTCCTCGGATACCCCGCGCCAATACGGATATGGGCATTCATATACACCGAGCTTAATATGCCCCGGCAGCTTCTTTATGATGTATTCAAGGTTTCGGAGTGCGACCTCCTCGGGCTCACCTTCTTTGGCCAGTCGGTTGCAGATCAACACGAGCGCGTCCGGTCTTTTGTCCGCTACGGCCAAGAGCTCCTCGACCTGGGCATCCAACGTGTCAGAGGTGTGCCCGGACGCAACGACCGGCACGCGGCCGTTGCTTTGCCTGATCACAAACTCCGTGATCGCACATTTTTCCTCCAATGTCAGGAAAAACATCTCACTGGACTGACATACCGCAAATAAACCGTCTACCCCGTTTGCGATATACCATTCAATGAGCTCGCCCAATGCGTTGTAGTCCACCGACTTTTCCATATCGTCGTTAAATGGGGTTATCATGGTAGGCCAAACCGTCATCAGAAGCTCTCCTCTATCACCCTGACCTCAAGATATTCGATCGTCTTGCGCTTATAGGTGTATGTAATAAACAGCCTATCGCCGACCGTCGTGATCGCAGGGTATGAGAATTCCCCGTCTTCCCTGTTCAAGGCCTTGTCATTATGCTCGAGCACACATTTGTACTCCCATGTCTGTCCGTTATCCGTCGATATAGCCAGGCTTATCGGCGTGCGTTCTCCCCAGTTCTTCCCTATCGGGTTATATACAAGCGCGATCTTGCCGTCTCTCATCTTGACCGCGTCAATTCCGCTGTTGTTATTTGGCAATTCCGTCTTATACGGCTCACACCATGTATATCCGCCATCCTCAGAATCCGCACGGAATATATATCCCTCCGACGAACGCAACAGCATGTGGATATGGTCGGGCTTTGATTCCCAGAGCGTCGGCTGTATGATACCCTGCTTCGTCTCACTTGCGACCTTCAGGATATTACTCATCGTAAAGGTTTTCCCTTGATCCTCCGACACATCCACAAACCCGTCAAAGGTTTCCGTCGTCTCGATGCTCGCTGGGGCCAGCCAACGTCCCTTCGAGGTCACGATCATCTTATTCTTTACGGGTCCGCGGCCAAAGCAATCATCGGCCACGAGCTTTTGGGGTTCACTCCATGTGCGTGCGTTGTCCTTTGAAACGATCAGCATAGTCCACCATGTGCGTGGGTTTGGCCCTACCTTATAGTAGAGATAGATCACACCGTTTTCGGCTGCATGCAGCACGGGGTTCCAGCACGGATAGTTCTCATCCTTTGCTACGCATACGGGCTCGGACCAGAAATCATTTGTTCTGATCGACAGCCAGATGCCCACGTCTACATGGGATTCATATGATCCCGCAAACCAAGCCGCTACCGCTTCGCCGTGGCGAAGCGGTAGTATTGTGGAGGCATGGCACTCGTTAAAGTACTTATCTGTTTCAAAGATGTGCTGTTTTGTAATAATAAGGCTCTGCATAGTAACCTCCGTTACATTTCTGTTTGTGATCATAATTATTTCTTGTATGCATCGTTAACCATCTTGATCGCATCGTCAATACCCTGTGCCTTGAACTGTGCGACTACGTTGTCCCACTCGGAGATGGGCTTTGCACCTGTAATAAAGTTATGAACCTCGCTATCATAAATGGTATTGCACTTTGTAATGATGTCCGCATATGTCACCTGATCAGCCTCAGATAGGATAGGCATTACAACCGGTTCACGCATGCTTGTATCCGCGATCCAGAGGTCGTACCATGTCTTTACAGTAGGATCCATAAACTGCCATTGATTACGTTCATCCATATATGAGCAGAAGCCTAACAGACCCAAACCATACTGACCCATAAATCCGCGCCATGGATCTGTATCGTTTGCCTTATGGTTGTCCACTATCTCTTGATTGATTTGATACTCGTCGCCATTCTTTGTATAGGTAACACCCTCTACACCGAAGTTCAACAGATCAGCGCCCTCTTCGCTGTACATCCAATCAACGAATTTAGCAACCGCCTCGGGGTTCTTTACGTTTGAGCTCACTACATCCGCCTCAAGCCAGTGCTTCGGATAGAAATAGTTTCTCTGCTGTCCCTTGTAGTTCTTCAATGTAGGCATTGGTGCAAGAGTAAAGCTCGCATCAAGCTGCTTTAAGGATTTGTCAAAGTTTATAGCAAACGACGGGTTGTCGAAATAGAACAGACCATTACCCGTGCTCATCTTCTCAGACCATTGCTGCGGGTTTACCGTCGCGTAGTCCGGATCCAATAAGCCTTCCGCATAGAGCTTGTTTACAAACGTCAGTACATCCTTGAATTCCTCGGTAGCCTGTCCATACAGGAACGTGCCGCCGTCTATATCACCATCAAAGTACATACCGAAACCCGATCCCATCGGGAACGCGATGTTATTGATGATATTGTTGTTACGTATTACCCATGGGTTAGTGTCCGGATTTTTTTCCTTGAACACCTTAAGTACATTTAAGAGTTCCTCGAACGAGGTCGGTGTGCTGAGCCCATATGCCTTTACGAGATCCTCGCGGATCATCGGTACAAGGCCCATGCGGTTAAGGTAACGCGCCATAGTCGGGAACGCATACAGATCACCGTCCACCAACAACGCGTTGATCGCGGGTGTTTCATCATAAATCTTCTTGAAGTTCGGCATTACATCAAAGTAGTCGCTGAGCTTTAAGAACAAGCCCTCACGAGCGAATTTTGCGTAGTCGGGTACCTTTAACATCATGTCCGGCATGTTGTCCGTTGCCATCAGCGTCGTAGCCTTGGCTTGCCAGTCCGCTCCCGGGAATGCTTCCAGTTTCACTGTCACATTCGTGCGCTCCTCGATCCACTTAAAAACCTCTGAATCGGACCTGAACGGTTGGTTCGGATGCTCGCTCGCCATGACGGTCAGCACGAGCTTTTCACCGGCTGCCGTCTCGTTTGTGGCCTCGGTTTGTGTTTCGGTGCTTGCTTCTGTTTGTGTTTCCGTATTCTGCTCAGTTGTGGTTGTTTGCTCTGACGTTGTGTTTGGTTGCTGGGTTTTACCCGTTGAGCATCCGGCCTGCATAAGCATTGCGGCGGTTAATAAGATTGCAACAAATCTCTTCAATTCAATTCCCTCCTGATGTCATTATCCTTTAATGGAACCTATCATAACGCCTTTGACAAAATACTTTTGTACAAAGGGATAGATCAATAGAATCGGTAGCGTCGTAATCATGATTACCGAGTACTTAAACGTCGTGGCTATCGAGACAAAATCGCTCGACTCCCCGAGGCTCGCGTTTTGATTTGCCATATCGCCCGCTATTACGATGTTTCGCAGTATGATCTGGACGGGCAGCTTGCTCTTCGTGTTTATGTACAGCACGGATGAAAAGAAGCTGTTCCAATGTCCGACCGCATAAAACAGGGTCATCGTCGCGATGATGGGCATCGACAGCGGGATGATGATGTGTGTAAAGACCGTGATGTCGTTAGCGCCGTCGATATAGGCCGATTCTCCCAACGAGTCCGGTATGCCCGAAAAGAACGTGCGCATGATGATCATGTTATAGGTGCTGATGGCGCCCGGCAGAGCCAGCGCCCATATCGTATCCATCATCTTGAGCCTGTTTATAACCAAGTAGGTCGGGATCATTCCACCGCTGAAGAACATCGTTATAACGATGAATATCGTAAACAGGTTGCGACCATAAAATCCCTTGCGCGACAGAGGATACGCACAGAGCATCGTCATAACAACGTTAATGGCGGTACCGATGATAGTATATTTAATTGTGTTGCCATAAGCCGTAAAAATATGCGGATCCTTAAAAATAAGCTTATAGGAATCCAGATTGAACCCAATAGGGAAGTATTTTACCTTGCCTTGCATAACGGCCATACCGTTGCTCACGGATGTTATCGCTATATGATAAAACGGATATAGCGTAGCAAATACCAATCCGAGCATGATGAGTACGTTGACGATATCAAAGATGCGTGAGCCAAGGCTTTGTTTAATCTTCATACGCTTTCCTCCAATTAGATATTACCAAAGACTTGTTTCACTAACCTTTTTCGATATGGTATTAGCCGATATGAGGAAGATCACGCCGATGAGCGACTGGAACAGCCCTACAGCCGTACCATAGCTGAAATCGCTGGCCAATAGACCACGGCGGTAGACATATGTCGCGATAACGTCGGCGGTTTCATAAACGGCTCCGTTATAGAGCAATAGTATCTTTTCAAACCCAACACTCATGATCCTGCCGAGCTGTAGGATCAGCATGATGATGATCGTAGGCGCTATACCGGGCAGTGTCACATTCAGCAGCTGCTTGAAGCGTCCCGCTCCGTCTACGATAGCGGCCTCATATATCTCCTGATCAACCCCGGCCAAAGCGGCCAAGTAGATAATGCTACCCCAACCTATTTCCTGCCAGATACCCGAGGTTATGTAGATCGTTCTGAACCATTCGGGTGCGATAAGGAATTGTACGGAACCAAAGCCGAGCTTTTTCATGAGCTCGTTGAGCATACCGCCGCTTGAGAGGAAAGTGACTATCATACCGCAAACCACCACGGTAGATATAAAGTGCGGCAGATAGCTGACCGTCTGTACGAATTTCTTGAACCTGACATTCTTTAGCTCGTTTATCAACAGTGCCAAAATAATGG
>CAZUNC010000115.1:0-7438 GCA_964621475.1 uncultured Defluviitaleaceae bacterium
CGATCTTCGTGCCGTCCTTGGGTGGTAGATTATGGTCGTTATACGACAAACAGGCACAGAAAGAGCTGCTGTTCCGAAATCCCGTGTTGCGATATGGCAACTTAGCTATACGAAATGCGTGGTTCTCGGGTGGTGTCGAATTCAATTGCGGCCAGGTCGGGCATCACAATTCAACATGCTCGGAGATGTTTACGGCCAGCTTGACTGACGACGACGGAACCCCTGTTCTTCGTATGTATCAGTTCGAGCGCGTACGCGCGATCGTTTATCAAATGGATTTCTTTCTGCCCGAGGATTCAAAGCTATTGTTCTGCCGCATGAGGATCGTCAATCATCACCCACGTGTGATACCTATGTATTGGTGGAGCAATATTGCAGTGCCCGAGTTGCAAGACGGGCGCGTGATCATCCCCGCGGACGAGACCTACACAAACAGAAACTCAATGGTATCTAAGACCACAGTACCAATTAGCGGTGACGTAGATATTACATATCCGGTAAACAATCCCATAGCTATCGATTTCTTCTGGAAGCTACACCATGACAAGCGCCGCTATGTCTGCCAGGCCGGTAAGGACGGTTACGGATTGATTCAAACCTCAACAAAACGACTGAAGGGACGTAAGCTGTTCGTCTGGGGGCAAGGCCCGGGTGGCGATAAATGGCAGGAATACCTCTCGCAAAAGGGTGATGGACGATACGCCGAGATACAAGCAGGGCTTGCATGCACGCAATACGAATGTCTGCCTATGCCTCCGAGGACGGCATGGGAATGGCTCGAGGCTTATGGCGCGTTAAATGCCGACGGTTCCAAGCTACACGGAGACTGGCAAGTAGCTAAGCAAGAAGTCGAGAAGGGCTTGGAAACGCTGATCAGTGAGGAAGCCTTAGAGGCATTATTAATAACAACGAGGCATAGCATCGCCCTAAAGCCCGCTGAAAAGGTCATCACATACGGTAATGGTTGGGCTGCACTTGAGGACATGAGGCGCAGAAAAGCTGGATATCCCCCACTCCCAGAGCATCTGGACTATGGCAAGACAGGCGTGGAGCAAAATGCATGGGTACAATTATTGGAGACTAACACTTTTCCAGAGCCCGATCCGGATCAAGTGCCAGCCTCTTACATGGGTCAAGAGGAATGGCAGCTCATGCTCGCGAAGGTCGTCGAAGCCTCTGAGCGCTATAACTGGTATGCGAATATGCAATACGGCATGATGCTCTATTCAGCAAAGGCATTCGACCAAGCACGATTGTATCTGAACCGTTCCATGGAACTGCGACCCTCATGCTGGGCTATGTACGGGCTTGCGATGCTCGATCAGTTAGAGGGTAACACGTCATATACCACTCTCGCACAAAAGCTTGCGCTGACCAAGTCCGACGATATCTCGATCGTAAAGGCCGCGCTGCGCTTATTAATCGACGCCGAGGCATATCAGGATATCGTGAGTTTATCGGAACGTTTGCCGGACGCCATACGCGCGAACCCACGCGTGAGACAATGTACCGCGTTTGCATATGTACGCCTCTCAGATGCCGAAAGGGCCGAAGAAATCCTATTCGCAAACGGATACGCTGAGATAGCTGACATCCGAGAGGGTGAAAACTCCGTCACGGATATCTGGTATGAGATACAGGAGCAAAAGGCACGCAAAAAAGGCGAAGCATTTGACCGTGATCAGATATCCCCGCCTCCTGAGCTGGACTTCCGTATGAATGCACAGAAAAGGATGCAGTAATACAATCGTTATCCCGTGAATATATAATATAAATAAAGGATATACACGGATATAGAGCCTTTTACGGCAACATCCGTGTATATTTTTATGCCAACAAAAAGTTCTTACTATCCCCAAGTGGTCTAAAGATATCTCTGCACCAGCGCTCCATGGCTTCGCCGAACCAATCCCAGTGTGTCGCACGTTCATACTGACATGCGATAAAAAGCACTACCTGAATGGCAAAATATGGTTCTATAAAATAAGGATCTAATTCGCAATCACGAACGTTTCTATATCCGTCGAGTATAAGCGCTCTGTCCTCATCTTTTGAGAAATGCCCGAACAGACTGCCGATATCCATATGGTAATGGCTGTATCCACAGAGGCTAAAATCTATCGGTGTTATGCTTCCGCTAACGTTTACTATCATATTTAATTTCGATAAATCTGCGTGTGTAATGCTCTTTTTATAAAGCTTGTCTAACCGATCGAAACGACTGCTCATCTCATACAGCGCTTCGGAAACGACTTTTGTCTGTGCCTCTGTGATCACCTCTGCTTGTGACGCTTTTTTAATCCGCTTCGCAATGTGTTCAATCATGGTTTGATCATAATTGTGCCTTGTATAGCTTTTATCAGTGCTCTTGTCGAAGAAATGTGTATGTAGGCTTGCAGTTAGCGCACCGATATTTTTGAGCATTTCTGGATCCGGAGTTTTTAGATGACTTTCAACCGTTTGTCCATCCACCCATTCTAACAGGGTCACAGGTATATCATTTTTATATATACTCACAAGGCTGCCGCTTTTATTATATATCGGCGTTTGCATGGGTATATCCGTGTCATTTTTCAATGCCAAGATAATATCGAGCTCGCTTTGAATTAACTCAGCACGATTCTTTGTATTAAACAAATCAGCCGAAAAACCTTCTTGTGGCTGATGTATCCGTAACACATATCTTTTTTCGCCATCCTCAATTTTATAGGTGATGTTCTCATTATGTCGGATAAATTCAACTTCGGGATTATCAAATTCGTATAATGCAAGTGCTTCATTTAATAAATGCTCGATTTCCATTTAATCCCCCTATTCAACAATGCCGCTTATCCAATCCAATATATCCTCAAACACCTCTTTGCGATTTATTTCGTTGAGCATCTCATGTCGCCCATCCTTATATAGCTTAACCGTTACGTCATTGCAACCCGCTCCCCTGAGGCGATTTGCTATGATGGGTATATCCTTGCCGTAATTGCCAACCGGGTCCATATCTCCGGACACAAAGAGTATCGGCAGGGCCTTTGGTATACCTTTCGCCCACTCCTTTCGGCTTATAAGTCTCATCATCTCAAACAAATCCATATATCCCGCATACGAAAACGTAAAGCGAGAAGCCTCCGCAGCCAAGAATTCGTCAACTTTCTTCTCGTCACGCGTAAGCCATTCTGAGCCTGTGCGCGCGGGTTTAAAACGTTTATTAAATGCGCCCGCTGACATCGCATAAAACAATATACCGGGTTTTCGCGGATCAATCATACTCGTTATGACCTTCCCCATAACCCGTCCGAAAGGTACGCTCGGAGGAGCGTTTCCTGTACCGGAGAGTATCAAAGCATCTAACTCGGTACCGTATTTCTCCGCGTAGAGGCGAGACAAGAACGAGCCCATGCTATGCCCGAGCAGGATGTACGGCAGGTCCGGATACTCTTTCTTCATTAGCTTGTGTAGTGAGTGCATGTCCTCAATCATATGCTTGTAACCGTCTTTTTCGCCGAAATATCCATGCACGATGGTCTTGTTATCTACCGACGCACCATGCCCACGGTGGTCATTGGCCACAACGATATACCCGGCCTTTGCAAGGCAGCGTGCAAACTCATCATAACGCTCTACATATTCACACATGCCGTGCGCAAGCTGTATAACAGCCCGCTGTATAACAGCTCGCTGTACAACAACTTGCTGTGCTACAGCTTCAGTCTTCTCCGAAGATGTGTCCTTCCATATCTTTGCGTGTATCTTTATGTCACATTTATGCGCCTTGTAGTAAATGTCCTTTATATCCATATGAAAGCCTCCTCTACTATCAGTATGATATCCCCCTTCTGAGCACATTTCAAGAAAAAAATATGGAATGATTTCACAGATGATGCTATAATACGGAAACTATGAAACAATCACATATTCGCGCGGCGAGGGGGATTTTGTAATGCTAAGAGAGATATCTATGCACATCTTGGACATCGCCCAAAACAGTATTGTCGCGGACGCAACCGAGATAAAGATTTCCGTGAATGAGGACATCGATCACAACATGCTTTCGTTTTCCATAGAGGATAATGGCAAGGGCATGACTAGCGAGATGACCGAAAGCGTACGTGACCCGTTTACGACATCGCGGACGACACGCCCTGTGGGTTTGGGTATACCGTTTTTAGACCAGACCTGTAGGCAATGCGGCGGATGCCTAACTATTCAGAGTGAGGTCGGCGTAGGCACGAAGCTCGTCGCAACGATGGAATATGACAATATAGACAGACCACCTCTGGGCGATATGGCCGGCTCGATACAGGTTTTATTTATCGGGCACAACGGTGTAAATATCATTTATGAGCATACTGTTAATGATAAGTCCTTTTCCATTAGCGTAAAGGAGATCGAGGAGGTACTCGACGGCGTGCCGTTAAACGAACCGTCCGTCGCTATCTGGATAAAGGAAAACATAGAGGAAAGCATTCTGGAGGCCAGGAGCTAAAAGCTGGAGGAATTTAGATTGAGTTTACCGACATTTCGCGGGGGCATCCACCCCGAGGAACATAAAACGGAGACAGAACACTGCGCGATAAAAGTGATCCTGCCCGAAAAGGGTCTTGAAATGATCTATCCGATGATTCAACACCTCGGAGCACCCAATACGCCGATCGTTCAAAAGAGTGACCGTGTGCTCATGGGGCAAAAGCTCGGTGACAGCGACGCTTATGTGTCATCACCGATTTTTGCGAGTGTTTCCGGAACCGTCACAGATATCAGGGATACGCTAACCCCTACAGGGATCACCTCAAAGGCTGTAGTTGTCGAAAACGACGCATTATTCGAGGAGGACAAGGCGTTACAGGTGCCGTTGTCATACGAAATTCCGGATAGAGAGACATTATTAAAGCGCATACGAGAAGCCGGTATCGTGGGTTTGGGAGGCGCGGGCTTCCCTACACATGTAAAGTTAAGTCCGCCACCGGAAAAGCGTGTCGACACCATAATCATTAACGCGTCCGAGTGCGAGCCGTTTTTAACTACAGACCATCGGGTGCTACTCGAAGAAGCGGATAGGATTGTACATGGTTTCGATCTTGTATTGTCGATGTTTCCGGACGCACAGGGTATTATTGCGATAGAAAATAATAAACCCGATGCGATAGAAAAGCTCCGTGCTGAGATAACCGTTGACAGGGTAGTGCATAAAAAACGCATGAAGGTCGTTGCTCTGACTACAAAGTACCCTCAAGGTGCTGAGAAGCAATTGATTTATGCATGTACGGGACGTGAGGTCCCATCAGGCGGACTGCCTGCGGACATAGGTTGTATCGTAAACAACGTCGACACGATCATAGCCATCGACCGTGCGATACGCCGCTCGAGACCGATAATGCGTAAGATAGTCACGGTTGTAGGCGGTGCTGTCAACAACCCCGGTAACTATAAGATACGCCTCGGTATGAAATACGGCGACATGATGAACGCGATCGGAGGCTTTAAATCAAAGCCCTACAAGATGATATCAGGTGGCCCCATGATGGGTGTCGCTATGTATTCGCTTGATGTGCCTGTGATAAAGACCTCGTCAGCACTTATATGCTTTACCGAGGAGGAAGGACGCCTTAAACCCGAAAGCAACTGCATACGCTGCGGCAAATGCGTGTCGGCATGCCCGATGAACTTGATGCCGCTGGATTTGAACCGTTTTGTTTTGCAGGGTGATTTGGAGAGCTTTAAGGGATATAACGGCCTCGACTGCATAGAATGCGGCTCGTGTTCATATATTTGCCCGGCAAAGCGTCATCTTGCGCAATCGATACGCGCGACACGACGCGACCTGATGGCAAAGGCCCGTAAGTAATAGGAGGTAAGGATTTGGATTCAAATGTCACTGCATCACATAAATATGTCGTTTCATCAACACCGCATATGCAGTCAGCTTCCAGCACCGAGCGTATCATGCGCGATGTGCTTATAGGGCTCGCACCGGCAGCGATCATGGGTGTATATTTCTTTGGCTTGCGCGCGCTTTTGATCATTGCGTTATCCGTGGCATCCTCGATCGTCTTTGAATGGCTGTTCCAGAAAATTACCAAAAGGCCCGTGACAATCACGGATTACTCGGCTGCTGTTACAGGGTTACTGCTCGCGTTTAATCTGCCGGTCTCTTCCCCGTTTTGGATGCCTATCGTAGGTAGCTTTGTCGCCATCATCATCACAAAACAACTATTCGGCGGCCTCGGTCAGAATTTCATGAACCCCGCACTAGCAGCTCGTGCGTTTTTGATGGCTTCTTACACCAAGGAAATGACCGCACAATGGACTGCACCCGTATTAAATCCGCTATCGCTCGATATGATCAGCACTGCCACACCACTTGGCATGATTAAGGAAACCGGCTTTGTACCAGGCATAAACGATTTTGTTCAAGCCGCTATCGGTAATATCGGTGGCTGCATCGGTGAAACTTGTGCGATTGCTTTAATCATTGGCGGTATATATATGCTCGTGCGTAAAGTAATCAGCTGGCATACACCTGTCTCATATCTCGGCACTGTATTTGTGCTTTCTATGTTATTGGGCGGTTTCAATATTATGAATTCGATGTACGCGCTTGTAACGGGCGGGCTTATGCTTGGCGCGTTCTTTATGGCGACGGACTATTCCTCGTCCCCCGTTACGTATACTGGCAAGATCATCATGGGTATCGGTTGTGGTGTGCTGACCGTTGTTATACGTAGATTCGGCGGATACCCCGAAGGTGTATCGTACGCTATCCTGATCATGAACCTATTCGTACCGATTATAGACAGATATCTGCGACCACGTGTCTTCGGAACCGCGGCTAAAAAGATACAATGGAAGTAAAACTATGAATTTGAAAGTGAGACAAATATGGACACAGTTTCTTCGCGTGTAACTATAAAGCCCACGGTCGTGTTGCTCGTAATCACATCGATCGCGGCGTTCGCACTCGGGCTTGTATATACAGTCACAAAGGAACCTATAAAGAGACAGGCTGCCATCATCGAGCAGAACGCCATGTCAAAGATATTTCCAGAGTTGACCGAGATCAAGGAGATCACTACCCTATCGCCCGATGTAAGCCCCATATTGGATCGTGTTGTGTCAGTGCATAATGGCGGTGATTTGATCGGTTACGGCATGTTTGTCGCACCAAAGGGTTACGGCGGCGCGATTGAAATGCTCGTGGGGATAGACGCGACAGGTAACGTCTCAGGAGCGCAGATCCTATCTCACAGCGAGACCCCGGGGCTTGGTGCAAAGGCACAGGAACCAGCGTTTATTGAGCAATTCATCGGAGTAAACAGCGATAACGCAAGCGCGTTTAAGCTCGATGCAATATCGGGTGCGACGATTACCTCAAAGGCCGTCATGAACGGTGTAATGACATGTCTGGATGAATACGGAGCGGTGCAAAAATGAACATCAAGCAAAA
>CAZUNC010000116.1:0-7376 GCA_964621475.1 uncultured Defluviitaleaceae bacterium
TTGTTGTTAGACATTATTACATGTTTTTGGTAAAATTGCAAGAACAAATCATACAGATCATTCAACGCGATGAGGAGGGATTTGAAGTGGATCAAATACACACTATGGCTAATAACATACTCTCACAAAATAAAACGGGCTGGGATACAATCGCCGATGAGTGGTTCGGGACTACCGCGCTGCCTGTGTATGGATGCCTGATGCCTACCGAGGACGATTTGCATCTATTCCCGAATTTGAACGGTACAAAAGTGCTCGACATGGGCTGCGGCAGCGGGCATTCGTTAAAGTGGTGCGCGGACAATGGGGCTGCCGAATTGTGGGGACTGGACATCTCGGAGCGACAGATCGAAAACGCAGGCCGATATCTGAGCGAAAACGGATATGAGCACAAGTTAATTGTTTCACCGATGGAAAATGTATGTGGGTTGCCTGAGGGGTATTTTGATGTGATCTATTCGATCTACGCTATCGGCTGGACGGTGGACCTTCGCGCGACAGTGGGAAACGCCTATAAATATCTTAAAAACGGCGGTTGCTATATATTCAGCTGGGATCATCCATTTATGCATTGCGTGGAGGCACGCGGCGGCGAATTGATATTCGAGGGCTCGTATTTTGAAGATACGCCGTTTACGTTTGAAAAAGGCGGGCAGCCGATGACCCTGTACAATAGGCGCTTATCCGATTATATAAACACGCTGGCGGCAGCGGGCTTTGCTATCGAGCGTGTTGTAGAACAAACCGATACCAAAACGCTCGAAAGGGACTGCGAATTCTCATCGCATTATTACGCGCCTTGCAAGGCTAAAAGATTTCCGTTGTCGATTGTTATAAAGGCGAGGAAGCTGCCATAGACAAAACCCCGGCAGATACGTATAGTTAAAGATGATTACGGTAAGCGGTATGAGCTTTATATACCCGTAAAATAAATTTTAGGAGGTCATAAAATGGCTGAAAAGTTTACAGCAACTGTTAAGGTAGAGGGTATGCCAAAGGAAGTAAGAGCGGGCGAGGTTATTAACATTGCCGCAGAGGTTTTGAACCCGAGTGACGAGGTCAAGAGTGTATATGTATCCGTTCCGGCGGCCGGTCTTTACGAATCACTCAGAAAAGGTGAGGACGGTATTTACAGGACGCGCTTTGACGTACCGTACGGCGGTGGTGGCGGGGTATACTCCGTCAACTTCTTCGCGGTAAACAACAACAACGAGCGCTCGGATGTTGTTACATTCGATGTAAGAGCATTCTAACTAATCCTACCGAAGGATAATCCTACCAACGAAAAAGGGACTGTAGCAGAAAGAATTTCTGCTTCAGTCCCTTTTTTGCGTTCATCAGAACGAAATGTCATATAAAAAAAACCTTGCGTATACACTACTTAAAGTATAATATTACGTCACAATCAGTCATGTTCGTGCCCTGCGGGATAACCGTAACCATATCGGGACCGAAAATGCAAGGAGGTGAAAAGAACATACGTGTGATCGTCGTGGATGATGAGCAGATGGCTCTTAATGACATGGAGAGAAAGTTGAAAGCCTTTAGAGAATTTACACAGATTACCATATTTCGTTCGCCCACGGATGCGCTTAAATGGCTCGGGGAAAACAGGGCTGACATTGCATTTTTAGACATACATATGCAGCAAATGAACGGTTTGATACTGGCAAAGCATGTTAAGGATTTGTGCCCATGCTGTGCGATAGTGTTTGTGACGGGTTATTCGCAGTATGCGATGGATGCTATCAAGCTTAGAGCATCCGGTTATCTGTTAAAGCCTGTTGAGGTCGAGGATATCCGCGGGGAGCTGGATTATATCCTGAGTCTTTCGCAAAGGCCAAATACCTGTAGCAAGCGCGTACGCGTGCGGTGCTTTGGGCATTTTGAGATATTTGCGGACGAGAAGCCTATGAGGTTTCAATACAGTAAGACTAAGGAGCTGCTGGCATATCTGATTGACCGAAAGGGCGCGCTTTGTACAAATGGCGAGCTGATGGGCATTTTATGGGATGACATGGATAATTTGGCTAAACACCGCTCCTACTTTGGCAATCTATGCGCTGATTTAATAGAAGCGTTTCACGAGGTGGGCTGCGCGGAGGTTATTTATAAGCGGCGCGGTATGCTGGCGGTTGTGCCTGATAAAATCGATTGTGACTATTTCCGCTGGTCAGAGGGTGACATCAGGGCCATAAACGCTTACAACGGCGAATATATGACACAGTACAGCTGGAGTGAGTTTACGCTGGGCAGCATAGAAAAGAAATTACTGTGACATTATTGTGAATTGTCATCGGTATAATTAAGTAGATGATGAGTAATGTGATAGGAGGGAACGCATTGGATAATAAGGACGGGGACGCAAAAGGGGGCCTCGAGACTATCAAACGAAACATATTCAATCCGAGGGCGATGCTTGAGGCAAGTGACCTTAATGATTTACAAAATAATATTTTATTAAGGCACCGTGTTATAAATAAAAATGTCATCGGTAGCGGTATTGTGACCGGGCTTGAGGTCTCTGTCCGGGATGAATACTGCTTGAACATAAACAGTGGTGTGGCTATCGACAAAGAAGGCTGTGAGATTATTGTGGATCAGAAGATCGAGTGGAAAGTGGATGCACATATATTCGACGACAGCAACCCCGGTATTATCATCTCCTTCTACTTGTACATAGTCTTTGATGAGGACACATCCGGCTCGGCTATGATCTACAGCGAGGGCTACGCAAACATTACCCAACCAAACCGCGTTACAGAAAAATATAAAATCTATCTATCCAAAACGCAAACCAACGATTTACTGCTTGCAGATGTCAAGGTAAAGGATAAAAAGATCGTATCGGCTATATGTGCACCACATATGCCTAAGAGGATGCTTGATAACACGATAGGGAGCGGGGTTCTCAAGCTAAGGGGGGTTAATTTTAAGGAGGCCGGAAACGGACTTTTTATGACAGACCCATTTTCCCATTCTTTGGGGACCGTGAATGCAGAGATTAGTTTTTATCTGATACACAATGATGAGTGCTATTACGGAAAAACTAATTTGAATGAATTACGTGTTGAGGGTTATAAGGTCATGGTGAAAGACGGTACATTTGTTGTGTTTGTTGATAAAAAGCCGGTCGGTGAGGGTGTTAAGATAGGGTGGATTGCGAGGCGTCTTTGAGTGACAAATTGGAAGATTATCGGAGAGGTAAGCACCTTTCTGCTTGAAAAGCTTCGTAACGAACTGACCGAAGACAAGAAGCTAAAACGCGATCAGATAGCATTTTCCGCTCCATTTGCCAATAACAACGATGCGCTGCTTTGCATATATCTATACTCGATTTGCAAGATGGAAACGGTGTTCGAGCCGGAGCGGCTTTTGGTAAACGGAAAAATTGTAAGCGAAATGAAGGACGTACGTCCTTTGCCTATTTCACTTAGGTATGTAATCTACTTTGATGAAAAGCTGCAATCGGGTCTTGAGGTCATCACCCAACACTCCATTTTCGGTAAGCTTTTATATACGCTGAACATAACACCAACGGTTGAAGTCACGCAAGACGAACCGGCTTACATAACTATACTGCCGATTGACGATGCATTGAAACACCATATCTGGACGGGATTTAGCAGCCCGCTTAGACCCTGTGTTTTTATTGAGGTGTCGCCATTGTTCATCAGCGGATCCTATATAACTACCGGCATGGTAACGGATTTCAAAGCCAGTGTTAGAGATAAAAATGAATGATAGTAGAAGATGAGGGTAGATAATGATAGAAGAAATTAGTGTTACATACTCGTTTTCAATCGTGCTTCATCGCGTGTTTGACTCCGCGCCCCCTGAAGCGGCGGCTACGTTTTTTAGGGGTGACAGAGAAATAAAGGCACATAAGAAGTCTCAGGATCTGTATGCGTTTACTAACGAGAACACAACCAGTGTTCTGATAAAATGTCCGGGATACCTTGACGAGACGGTTAATATCGTCTCAAAGGGATTAAATCATGTATTTCTGTACCCGTCCGTACATTACATCCCTCCCAAGGGATATGACATGATCATAAATAAGAGCGAGATCGATGAGTTGCTTTACTTTGTCGAAGACAATAACCCGATACAATGGGATGGAACCAGTGGTGCTGACTGTCATACTCTGAAACTGAAAACGCCGTTCGTTGGCGGTGGATTATATTATGAGACGGATACATGGGCAGGCTTTGTAACTGAGAAGATCTCTCCAAATCTCTATTTGGTGGATACTATGATTGCAAGTACGGAGGGCAGCCGTGAGCTTCAAAGATTGTATGCCGCGCGCGCTGACGACGATGGGCGATATGCTTTGATTGTGCGTACCGGGGCATCTGTTCGCCAAGTCTTCATAGCGTTTGAAGGGGGGATTATATGGCGTTAGCCGTAGTAAACGGAGCCATGATACGTTGCAGTATGGGAACACTTCCGATACCGTTAGTGATTATACCTAAGAATCAAGCCTTTATTTCATCACAGCCCATTGCGACTGTTAATGACACGACGCCGGCCAACATCGCTACCTTTGGTATGTGTATGGTTACAGGTCAACCAAAGCCCTGCACACCCGCGATAGCCGGTCCCTGGTCACCCGGCTGTCAGAAGGTGACATCGCAAGCCGCCGTATTAACAGACGATTCAAAGGCTTCTTGCGGTTCGGGCGGGGTCATAACAATACTAAACCCCGGACAGATGTCCGTTCAATTAGGTTAGTGAACTACGCCAAAGCGTATACGCCATAGCGTAAATAATTTATTAAAGGAGAACTCATATGGCTGAATATTTGTCGCCCGGTATTTACATGGAAGAGGTTAGCTCGGGCATAAAACCGATGGAGGGTGTAAGCACAAGCACCGCCGGTTTTGTTGGTGTTACCGAACGCGGTTCGTGGGATAAGGCTGTGTTTATCAGCAGCTTTAGTGAGTACAAACGTAAATTCGGCGGATACCTTGATGAGAATACCTATGCGGGTTATAGCTATTTGCCACATGCCGTGGAACAGTTCTTTGCTAACGGCGGCAGTCGTTGTTATGTAGTGCGCGCTTTGTTCATAGGTAGCGATGATACAAAAAAATGCGCAGTAATCACTAAGACAGTAAAGGTAACCGAAGCTGATAGTTCGTTCAAGGACAAGGAGGTTGATGTCCAGTTTACAGCTAAAAACGAGGGTGCATGGGGGTTGAAGACCGATTTTGTGCTTGAGGCCGACAAGGCCGATGCAAAAAGGTTCCACATCGCGTTAACCCGCGGGGAGTATTCAGAGGACTATCAATCAGTGTCTTTTTGTGCGACAGACCCTAATTATATTACAAAAGCATTAATTAACTCGGAATTGTTTACGGTTACAAATGTAACACTGCATGGCAATGGCGGTGATCAAGCAGATGATGAAGGTGAAACTGCCGCTGTATTACCCCTGACCACAGAAGCCGCCATCGTCGGTACTGACACCAGCCCAGGAAACAGAACAGGTCTAAAGGCGCTTCTGGATGTTCAGGATATCAGCATAATAGCCTGTCCCGGAGCCACGTCGGATGCAGTATACAAAGCGATGATTAATCAGTGCGACGCCTTGAAAAACAGGGTGTGCATACTGGATATAGACAAAACAAAGCTCGGGGTCGATGCGATAAAAGGTGCTGTAAAGGATATTAAAAGCTCATATGCTGCGATATATCATCCGTGGGTTGCGGTTTACAATCCCGCAAGCGGCAGTAATATCTGGATACCACCATCGGGTTCCGTGGCCGGTATATATGCGAGGGTAGACAGTGAACGCGGTGTACATAAAGCCCCCGCAAACGAGATCATCAGAGGGGCGACCTCTCTTAGTGTCAATTTTGGAAAGCCGGAGCAGGATATGCTAAATCCCGCGGGTATTAATCTTATTCGCAGTATGCCGGGTCTGGGCATCCGTGTATGGGGCGCAAGAACCCTTTCGTCAGATTCGTCGCTCAAATATGTCAATGTCCGTCGCCTGTTGATATATATCGAAGAAAGCATTTTAAAGAACACGGGTTGGGTTGTTTTCGAGCCCAATGATCAGCTTCTGTGGACGAAGGTTAGGAGTTCTTTGACGGCATTTTTAGGTACGTTGTGGAGAGACGGGGCATTGATGGGAGCCAAGGAGGAACAGGCGTTCTTTGTTCATATCGGTTTGGGCGAAACAATGACGCAGGATGACGTGTTAAATGGTCGTCTTATTTGCTCGATGGGCATTGCGCCGGTGCGTCCCGCGGAGTTCGTCATTTTCAGGGTTACTCAGAACATGCAAAGCGTGAAGTGATTGGCTGCTCAATAATATCAGAGAGGTGAAAATATGTTTCCTTACAGGAAATTCAACTATATGGTTGTTATAGACGGGATTACACGCGCGGGCTTTTCCGAGGTCAGTGCCGCAGATATTACCGTTGAGCCTATCGAATACAGAGAAGGCACAAGCAAGCGCACCGTGTCAGACAAACTGCCCGGTATCTCAAAATTCAGCAATGTAACACTCAAGTATGGTATGACGGACAATATGGAGTTTTACAAATGGATCAGCCAGCTTGTAGCCGGTGAGGTTGTCACGCGCAAGGTTGTAATACAGCTGATGGATGAGAACAATCAAAATGTGAAGGCGCAATGGGAGCTTGAGGACGCATGGCCGACTAAGTATACCGCGCCGGACTTCAAGGGTACGGAAAATGCGGTAGCCATTGAAAGCGTTGAGCTTGTGCATCATGGGTTTAAACGCGTCAAATAACGGGGGTAAAAAATGATATTAAACGTTGAACATCCATTTACACTGCCATATGGTTATATAGACGGTGATGGGAATCTGCACAAGGATGGTGTTATGCGTCTCGCGACGGCTGCGGACGAGATTGAACCGTTTAAAGAGTTTCGTGTGCGTGACAACCCTGCTTATCTGACTATAGCTATTCTAAGCCGTGTTATCGTAAGGCTCGGAAGCCTGAAAAAAATAGACTGTGAAACCGTAGAGAAGTTTTTCTCAAAGGACTTGGCATTTCTTAACGATCTGTATGAAAGGTTAAATAACCTTGGGAGCACGGCAATACCCGTCGTGTGCCCCTACTGCGGGGAAAAACACGAGGTAGAGGTAAATTTTACACGCGAGGGTTGAGCTTGCACCCTCCAAATGAGATATATAAAGAGGTTTCGTTTTTGGCGTATTACTTTCACTGGAGCGCTAACGAGATACTGTCTTTGCCACATGTCGAACGCAGACGTTTTTGCAAGGAGATATCACGGATAAACAAAGAAATAAACAATGAGCCAAAAAATCCATTTGAAATCGATTAGGCCTTGTTTTAAAAATAACTCAGCCTGTGCTATTTCAACCACAAAGTAAT